>OMSQ01000164.1 GCA_900313805.1 uncultured Prevotella sp.
CTGTCGGGAGTGGCGTATGCTGGCAGAGGCTGAAGCCCCGTGTTTACTACTTTTATCTCTATCATGTGAATACGATGTATTGCATCAGTCCTTGCGGTCGGGATAAATCACCTTGTTAGCTCCCGAGGTGATGTGCAGGGCCTCGGGATGCTCGGAGATGTAGGTGTCTATATGGCGTACACGCTTGTCCTCAAGTATCTCGTCTACTGCTATGAGTATGCCGGTCTCCTCCACGTCGCCGAAGCCGTCGTTGATGGCTGTGCCAAACATCTTCATCGTGGGACTGAGACTCATGTATGCATTGACCAGTGGCGGTATATTATACCCCAGTTTCCTTATCTCGCGGTTGAGCACGATGTAATCCTCGCGGAAAGAGGAACTGTTGAAGAGCCGTGCCAGTTCCATGGGATCCGACTCAATGCGCAGGGGGTTGAGGGGGATGATGAGCTTGTCGGGGTCGTTGAAATGCTTCTTCAGGAAATAGAGTATCATATCGCGACCCTTGCGCACGTAGGAGGGATACATGGTCATCTTTCCGAAGAAATACTTCACGTTGGGCATGATGACGGTCAGTGCTCCCAGTCCGTCCCACAGGTTGTCGAGGGCGAACAGGCTCTTGCTGCCCATCTTCGAACTCTGATATTGCAATGTCACATAGGAGCGTGCCAGTTCGATAGTCTGGGGGAGATAGTCCTTGATGAATGTCTCAGAGAAATGAAACATGTGACTGGTGGCCAGTATCGGCTGTCCGTTTTCATCGAAGTCAACTTCATTGCCGAGTTTATACCGGTATCCGCCAATTATCTCCTCCTCCTCGGGGTTCCATACTATTAGTTGCTTATAGCAGTTGTCCATCAGGTCAAACTCGTCCAGGTCAAGCGGTTTGCCTGTGCCCCCTCCTGCTGCACGGAAAGCCTCTTCACGCTGCCGGCCTATCTCGCGCAACACATTAGGAGCGTTGTGGGCATCGATGATATATATCTCGTTATGACTCTTGTTGGTCATGCGCAACTGTCGCTCGGGAGTGAGCTCGCTCTTAAGCAACTCTTTGCTTACGGGTGGTATGATAGGTTCTTGTATCATAGTGTATAAACGATGTCTTCTACGTATTGAGCCCATTGGGCGGGTTTTTTGCTGCGGTCAAAGGTCTGCCAGGGTATGGGTTTTCCGATGGTCACTTCGAATGTCTTGTGTGCATTTTTGTACATCTCGTCTACCAGGTAGAGCATGGCGATGTTAACCTTCAGTCCGAGGCGCTTGCACATATTGGCTATGCGGTAAAAGCGGTTTGAGTTGCGTCCGCTGAAGTGTATTGGTACCACGTCGCGATGCGTCTCCACGCTCTTTACCACGAAAGTCTTTGTCCAAGGCAGGTCGTGTATCTGACCTTTTATCTTGCGAGAGCACAGGCCTGCGGGAAACATGAGCATGTGGTTGTCGCTCTTGAAGCCATTCTCCACCATGGCGGGAAACTGCCTGCTCTGGCTGCCAGTCTTGTTGATAGGTATGCAAAGAGGCGCCAGTCCGGGCAGGTTCATCAGCAGGTCGTTCACCAGATAGCGGAAGCGGCCGTCGTAGTGGCGACCGATGATGGCTCCGAGAGCCACGCCGTCCTCGCCGCCCAGGGGGTGGTTGCTGACGAAGGTGTACAGCCGTCCGTCGTCGGGGGCGGGGAGGTTCTCCTTCCCTTTCACTATGAGTGTCATATCAAGATATTTGACGCACTCTTCCAGCCACTCCACTCCAACCTTGTCTCTGCTGTCCCAAAGAAAAGCATTAACCTCGTCCTGATGAACCGTACGCTTGAGCCAGCGGCGCACAAAGCCTGGTATCTTCTTGGCCTTTGCGCCCATTTTGTCTTCGAGTATACGGTCTATGTCTATGGTCTTTTCCGATATTGCTGCCATGCTCTCATAAAAATAATGTGCAAAAGTAGCATATTATTTCGAATTAAGGTTACATTTTTCCACATTTTTAAGAAATAGAGAGATATATTTGCATTAGATGATGCTTTCAGTGATTCTTTATGCTACTTGGAGTTGCGACGCATCAGGTTGCGCGGGTGGTGCAAAAGCACTTCCTGTCGCAAGGCAGCCATATCGATATGGGTGTATATCTCTGTGGTACTGATATGTTCGTGTCCAAGCATGCTCTGTATGGCTCGCAGGTCGGCTCCTCCCTCGAGCAGCGAGGTGGCAAAAGAGTGGCGGAAGGTATGGGGACTGATGGTTTTCTTTATGCCAGCATCCTGTGCCAGGCGTTTTATCATGATGAGTATCATGGTGCGTGTGAGGTGAGAGCCACGACGGTTCAGAAAGAGATAGTCCTCCTCACCCTTGCGTATGTCCATCTTGTTGCGGTCATCCATCCAAAGGTCTATCTCGTGCAGTGCACTGTCGGATATAGGAACCAACCTCTCTTTGTTTCCCTTGCCCGTCACGCGCACGAAATGCTCATCAGCGTACAGGCAGGAAAGACGCATGGTGACAAGTTCGGACACGCGCAGTCCACAGCAGTAGAGCACCTCTATGATGGCACGATTGCGGTGGCCTTCCCATTTCGACAGGTCGATGGCGCTCTCCATGGCATCTATCTCATAAGTGGTGAGCACTTCCGGCAGGTGGGAGCCCAACTCCGGCGACTCAAGGAGTTCACTGGGGTCACTGTCTATATACCCGGCAGTGAGCAGGAAATGGTAGAAAGAGCGGATGCCACTGAGTATGCGGCACTGGGAACGGGCACCGATACCGATGTCGGAGAGCGAGGCGGAGAAACGCTGCAGGTCGGGCAACTGTGCCTGAACGACACCGACTCCTTCGCCATTAAGGAAAATCAGGAGCTTGTCCACGTCGCGCAGGTACGCATCGAGCGTGTTGGCGGAGTAGTTGCGCTCCAACCTGAGGTAACGCCGGTAGGCCGCTGTCAACCGGTCAGCGTCAATAACACTTTCCGCCATACTTCTTGTGCTCGTCGTCAGCATCCCAGCCGCCACAGACCCTACCCTCGTTGTCGTGACGCATTTCACGCTGTAGCTTGCCGCTTGGTTTGTAAGTATATTTTACATACGAACTGGCTCCGTATGGTATGGACTTCAATTGATTTTCGAATATTCCCGTTAGAGTATCGTCTATCTTCTTAAATTCGGCATTAGACTTTTTATCATCGTATACAACCATTGATACCTCTTTTCCTGACCGATAGGTGGCTATCACTATCCATCTGCGTTTGTTCTTCTTCTCATTATCAGCAGAGGTGTAAGGATATTTCGTAAGATTTAAATCCAGCACCGCCTTCTGCAACTCAGCTAATGCTCCATTAGCATCTATAGAACTGTAACTCGTGGCATTAAGCGAACCCTGCTTGCGAAAATAGAAATAAGTCCCGTCGTTGTAATCACTTCTCGACAGATAATAGACCTTGCCATTCCGGAACGAGCCGTCCTTGTAATAACGCTCATACCTGATTGACTTCAGCACGTCGTTCTTATCAATCTGAGGATTTGGCTTCGACGGCAAAGCTGGAGACGGGGACGAAGAGCTACAGGCAAATATTACGACAGCAGAAACTGCGAAAGCCAGTGTAAGAAACAGACGGTAATTCATATTAGAAAGATTTAGTAGTTTAAGATATGGTTTTTGCAAAAATAGGAAAGAAACCGATTGCACAACGCCCGCATTTTGCTAATAAATGTTAATTGGCTTTTTTTCGCAAAAAAAGTGGAGGAAAGTGGAGGAAAGTGGAGGAAAATCACTACCTTTGTCACCCTAAAAATATTATATAGGTGTAAGATGAGACTATTCGGCAACATAGAGGCTAAGGTTGACGCCAAGGGCAGGGTGTTTCTTCCGTCCGCATTTCGCAAGGAACTGCAGGCGGGGGAGGTTGGCTGTCTGTGGATGCGCAAGGACCTGTTTGAGCGTTGCCTGATACTCTATCCCGAGCAGCGCTGGAACGAGTTGGTGGATGCCATGCGTGCAAGGCTCAGTCCCTGGGTGGCGCGCGAGCAGTTGCTATACCGCCAGTTCGTGGCCGACACCGAACGTGTAGTACTGGATGGCAACGGCCGTTTCCTCATACCCCGCAGATATTTGCAGATGGCAGACATAGAACAGTCTGTGCGTTTCATCGGTATGGGTGACAGCATAGAGATTTGGAGCGAGAGTCACACCCAGGAGCCTTTCGTTGAGACAGAGACAATGGGTGAAGCACTCAGCATGATGATGAGTGACAGACCGGCAGAAAAGCAATGAGCCTATGCACGAAAAAGCCACCACATACCACATACCGGTACTCCTGAAAGAGAGTGTCGACGGGCTGGATATCCGGCCCGATGGCGTTTATATTGACACTACTTTCGGAGGTGGCGGACACACTCACGAGATACTAAGCAGGCTGGGTGACGGAGGACATCTCTATAGCTTCGACCAAGACGCAGATGCGCAGGCCAATGCCGACAGTCTGGCAGGCGACAGCCGCTTCACTTTCGTGAGGAGCAATTTCCGCTACCTGAAGCAGTGGATGCGCTACTACGGCGTGGAGGCGGTAGACGGCATACTGGCGGACTTGGGAGTATCGTCGCATCATTTCGATGACGAGCAGAGAGGATTCTCCTTCCGCTATGACGCACCACTCGACATGCGCATGAACAGGCAGTCGGCCATCAGTGCCATGCAGGTGGTAAACGAGTATGACGAACAGCAGATAGCCGACATACTGTACCTGTACGGAGAACTACGTCAGGCACGTCGTATGGCGGCAGCCATAGTCAAGGCCAGGGCACGGCAGAGCATAAAGACCACGGGGGAACTGTCAGAAGCCTTGAGTGCCTTTCTGGCACACGACAGGGAGAAGAAAGACCTGGCCCGAGTGTTCCAGGCCATACGCATAGAGGTGAACCACGAGATGGAAGCCCTTAGCGAGATGCTCAGAGGAGCTACCGACATACTGAGAAAGGGCGGCCGACTGTCTGTCATCACTTACCACAGCCTGGAAGACCGAATGGTGAAGAACGTCATCAAGGCAGGCAATATCGAGGGCAGAGTGGAAAGCGACTTCTACGGCCGCAGAGACACCCCTCTCTGTGCCATAGGCAAACCCCAGACTCCCAGTGCCGAAGAGGTGGAGAGGAACCCCCGCAGCAGAAGTGCAAAACTAAGAATAGCAGAAAGAACATGAAGGAAAAAAAATACGACATAAACGACGCAGACACACAGGACATGGCAGGCGTCAACGGTGCCGATGCGGACTATGAGCAGTTGCCAACTGACTCAGAGGATGAATTGGGCACAGACGAGAAGCGAGAAGAGAACCAGCCTACACTCAAGGAGGCGATAGAGGAGCATGCCCGCGAGGACGAGAGAACCGACTCCTCGAAAGTGACACTGCGTACCATACTTGGCGGAGACATACTCAACGCCAAGTTTCTGCGCGAACAGCTGTGGCTCATTCTTCTCATCGTGGTGTTTGTCATAGTATATGTGGCATTCAGATACAACAGCCAGAAGAGTCTGCTGGAAATAAACAGGCTCAACAAGGAACTCGTGGAGGCGCGCTATCGCACACTCTCGCTCTCGAGCGTGCTCACCGAGCGATGCAGGGAAAGCAGAGTGCAGGCCCTGCTCAAAGAAACGAACGACAGCACACTGCATGCTGCCGACCAACCTCCATACATAGTAAACATACCTGAATAGATGAGCAAGCACGACCACAACAACACAACTCTCAGATACTCCTTCATCGCCATCATACTGGCGGTCATAGCACTGGGTATCGTCATCAGGGCATTCTATATCATGACTGCCAAGCGCGAATACTGGACCACCGTGGCCAATCAGAACAAACGAGACAGTGTGGTGCTGAAGCAGCAACGAGGAAAGATACTGAGCTGCGACGGACAACTGATGTCTTCCACGCTGCCGCAATACCAATTGTTCTTCGACTATCTGGCGGGTGCCGACTTAAAGAAGAAGGACTCGCTGCTGGCAGATAAGATGGACAGCATCTGCGAGGGACTGCATGAGATATTTCCCGAGATGTCGGCAGAAGAGTTTCGCAAGCACATGACGGAAGGACGCCATTCCAAGAAAAACCGCCGCTGGCCTATATGGAAGAAGAGGGTGAACTACACTACATACAAGAAGGTGAAGAAACTGCCTGTGTTCCGACTCTCGCAGAATGCCGGAGGCTTCATTGCCGAGGCCAACGACGGACGAAGCCAGCCCTTCGGCTCCCTGGCACTGCGCACCATAGGTACTATGTATAAGGGACAGGACCTGCCCCGCTATGGGCTGGAGATGTCGTACGACTCGGTGCTGCGCGGCAAGGAAGGCTACGCACATACTCAGAAAGTGCGCAACCAGATGCTGAAGATGGTGGACGTAGAGGCCGTGGACGGCGATGACATTATGACTACCATCGACGTGAAGATACAAGACATAGCAGAAAAGGCCGTGGTGGAAGAGATGAAGGAGGACGGAATAGATATTGGTGTGGCTATCGTCATGGAGGTGAAGACAGGCGACATCAAAGCCATGGTCAATATGGAGAGATGCGACGACGGCACATACAAAGAGATGCAGAATCATGCCGTGAGCGACCTGCTGGAACCAGGCTCGGTATTCAAGACGGCATCGCTCATGGTAGCAATCGACGACGGTGTGGTGGACACGAACAAGATATATACACTGGGCAGCCACGGCGTACACATGATGTACGGCCGCGAGATGCGTGACCACAACTGGCGCAGGGGTGGTTACCCTCCTCTCAAGGTACCCGACATACTGGCAAACAGCTCAAACATAGGCGTGAGCCGCATAGTAGACGAGAACTACCACAAGAACCCCGAGAAGTTCGTGGAGGGACTGCACCGCATAGGAATAGCAGAAGACCTGCATGTGCCCCTGCCCGGTTCCGCTCCGCCACGCATACGAATGCCGAAGAAGGCAGAGAATGGACAGTGGCTCAACTGGAGTAACACCTCACTGGCATGGATGAGTATAGGATATGAGACACAGGTGCCTCCCATCTCAACCGTCACTTTCTACAATGCCATAGCCAACGGTGGCAGAATGATGAAGCCCCGACTGGTGAAACAGAAGATGCACGACGGAGAGGTGGTGAAGGTGTATGAGCCCGTGGTGCTCAAGGAACATATTTGCAAGGAGTCGACGCTTGGTGCCATACAGGCCATGCTCAGACGTGTGGTCACAAACGGCACGGGCAAGAAGGCGGGATCAAAGTCGTTCAACGTGGCAGGCAAGACAGGAACGGCACAGATAGCAAAGGGAAAACTCGGATATAAGTCGGGCACCATGAACTACCTGCTGAGTTTCGTGGGCTTCTTCCCATACGAGGATCCGCAATACACATGCATAGTTTGCCTGCAAAAAAGCGGCACTCCGGCATCGGGCACCATGAGTGCAAAAACATTCAAGGTTATAGCAGAGGGTATCATGGCACACAACCTGAAACGTAGCGCGAGCGACCTGCGCACAGCAGAGTCGGAACAGGTGCCCAACGTGAAGAAGGGACGTCGCGATGCCACCGACACCGCTCTCAGACTGCTGGGATTCGGGGTGAACACGGCAAAGACCAACACCAACTGGTGCCAGTTTAGCAAACAGGGACGCAGCACCAATGCTGAAGACCTGCCACAATACCAGAAAGGCATTATGCCAGATGTGACAGGCATGGGAGCACGCGACGCGGTATACATGATAGAAAGCAGAGGACTGGTGACACGTCTCAGCGGACGCGGAAGGGTGACGAGACAGAGCATAGCCTCCGGCACTGCCGTAGCACCAGGCGACACCTGCATACTGCACTTGGAATGACATTTACTACAACAAGATAAAAGACTCACCGAATGAAACTGACTGAAATCATTTGCGAAATACATCCGTTGGAGATCGTAGGCGACACCAACAGGGAGGTGGCTGGAGTGGAAATAGACTCACGCAAGATAGACAAGGACATGCTCTTTGCCGCCATACGCGGCACACAGGTAGACGGACATCAGTTCATATCCCGTGCCATAGAGAAGGGTGCGACGACAGTTCTCTGCGAGCAGCTGCCTGAGACACTGGCCGACGGCGTCACCTATCTAAGAGTGGACTCTACAGAACGTGCCATAGGACCTGTGGCAACAGCTTTCTACGGCAAGCCCTCTACTCACGTGAAACTGGTAGGTGTGACAGGAACAAACGGCAAAACGACCATTGCCACATTATTATATAATATGTTTCGCGCCATGGGGCACCACTGCGGACTGCTCTCTACAGTATGCAACTACATAGACGGCGAGGCCATACCCACCACACATACCACGCCCGATGCCATAGAACTCAACCGACTGCTCGGCAGCATGGTGGCACGCGGCTGCGAATATGTGTTCATGGAATGTAGCAGTCATGCCATACACCAGCACAGAATCGGCGGCCTGACCTTTGCCGGCGGCATTTTTACTAACCTCACACGCGACCATCTGGACTATCACAAAACCGTGGAGGCCTACCGTGATGCCAAGAAGGCATTCTTCGACTCTCTGCCCAAGACCGCCTTTGCCATAACCAATGCAGACGACCGCAATGGCATGGTGATGGTACAAAACACGAAGGCACAAGTACGCACCTACTCCATGCGCACAATGGCCGACTATCGCGCACACCTGCTGGAATGTCATTTCGAAGGTATGTACTTGGAAATCAACGGCAAGGAAGTGGGAGTGCAGTTCACCGGAAAGTTCAACGTGAGCAACCTGCTCGCTGTCTACGGCGCTGCGGTGATGCTTGGCAAAGACCCTGATGAAGTGCTGCTCGTACTAAGCACTCTGAAGAGCGTGAGCGGCAGACTGCAACCCGTGCACTCCCCTGCCGGCTTCACGGCTATCGTAGACTATGCACACACACCCGACGCACTGGCAAATGTGCTGAGCGCCATACACGAAGTGCTGGGTGGCAAGGGCACCGTCATCACGGTCTGCGGCGCCGGTGGCAACCGCGACAAGGGAAAGCGTCCGCTGATGGCACAAGAGGCAGTAAGACAGAGCGACAAAGTGATAATAACATCGGACAATCCAAGATTTGAAGACCCGCAGGCCATCATCGACGACATGCTCGCAGGCATCACTCCCACACAGCGCAAGAAGGTGATAAGCATAACCGACCGCCGCGAGGCCATACGCACAGCGTGCATGATGGCCAATAAGGGCGATGTGATACTGGTGGCAGGCAAAGGACATGAGGACTACCAGGAGATAAAGGGAGTGAAACACCATTTCGACGACCGCGAAGTGCTGGAGGAAATATTTAAGGAAAACGAATAAAAAAAACGATACGACATGCTGTACTACCTGTTCAGATTCTTAGACCAGTTTGGCATTCCGGGCTCACATATATGGAGTTACATCTCCTTCCGTGCCCTGCTGGCACTCATCCTGTCGCTCGTCATCTCTATATGGGTGGGCGAGAAGTTCATTGCCTATCTGAAGCGCAAACAGATAACCGAGGTTCAGCGCGATGAGAAGATAGACCCCTTCGGAGTGAATAAGATAGGCGTTCCCTCAATGGGAGGAGTAATCATCATTCTGGCCATACTGGTGCCCGTGCTGCTGCTGGGCCGTATGCGCAACATCTATCTCATACTCATGATAGTGACCACGGTATGGCTGGGACTGCTGGGAGGACTGGATGACTACATCAAGATCTTCCGCCACAACAAGGAGGGCCTGCACGGCAAATTCAAGATTATCGGACAGGTGGGTCTGGGCTTCATCGTGGGACTGACACTGTGGCTCAGCCCAGATGCAAAAATCAACGAGAACGTGGTGATAAAGAAACAGGCACAGGAGGTAGTGGTACACAAGACCGATGCAGAGAAGTCGCTGAAAACTACCATCCCCTTCATCAAGGGACATAACCTGGACTATTCCGACATCATGGGCTTCATGGGCGACTATAAGTATGCGGCAGGATGGATACTCTTCGTCATAATGACCATCTTCGTGGTGACAGCAGTAAGCAATGGCGCCAACCTGAACGACGGTATGGACGGTATGTGCGCGGGCAACTCAGCCATCATAGGCGTAGCCATCGGTATACTGGCTTACGTGAGTAGTCACCTGGAATACGCCTCGTATCTCAATATCATGTATATACCTGGCACACAAGAACTTGTAGTTTTCATGTGCGCCTTTGTGGGAGCACTCATCGGTTTCCTTTGGTACAACTCCTACCCCGCTCAGGTGTTCATGGGCGACACAGGGTCGCTGACCATAGGCGGCATCATAGCAGTGGCTGCCATCATAATACACAAGGAGCTACTGCTACCCATCCTCTGCGGCATATTCTTCGTGGAAAGCCTGAGCGTGATACTGCAAGTGTGGTACTACAAGAGAGGCAAGCGACGCGGGGTGAAACAACGCATATTCAAGCGCACACCGATACACGACAATTTCCGCACCACACCGGCACAGATGGAACCTGACTGCCGCTACTTGCTGAAAAGGCCCAGGGGAGTGGCGCACGAGTCGAAGATAACCGTACGATTCTGGATAATAAGCATACTGCTGGCAGTATTTGCCATCATAACACTGAAAATAAGATAACGACAAAACAGATATGAGCATAAATAACGACACTAAACGTATTGTAATTCTCGGTGCCGCAGAGAGCGGTGCCGGTGCCGCTGTATTGGCAAAGAAAGAAGGCTTCGATGTGTTTGTGAGCGACATGTCGGCCATCAAGCCAAGGTACAAGGAACAGTTGGACAAACACGGCATAGAATGGGAAGAGGGACAACACAGCAAGGACAAGATCCTCTCTGCCGATGAGATAATAAAGAGTCCTGGCATACCCGATACGGCTCCCATCATTCAGGAGGCCAGGGAAAGAGGCATACACATCATCAGCGAGATAGAATTTGCCGGCAGGTACACCAAGTCAAAGATGATATGCATCACTGGCAGCAACGGCAAGACAACGACCACGTCGCTCATCTACCATATCTTCAAACAGGCAGGCTATGACGCCGGACTGGCAGGGAACATAGGCCGCAGTCTGGCCCTGCAGGTGGCAGAAGAACCACACGAGTACTATATCATAGAACTCAGTAGCTTCCAGCTGGACAACATGTACGACTTCAAGGCCGATATCGCCATACTTCTCAATATAACACCCGACCATCTGGACCGTTATGACAACTGCATGCAGAACTACGTAGACTCTAAGATGCGCATCATACAGAACCAGACAGAACAGGACAGCTTCATCTACTGGAACGATGACCCCATCATAAGCAAGGAACTGGAGAAGTATCAGATACGCTCGGTGAAATACCCATTCTCGAAACTCAAGAAGAACGGCACTATAGGATACATAGAAGAGGGCAAATACACAATAGAGCGCCCCACGCCGTTCAACATGGAGCAGGAAGAACTGAGCCTGACCGGAGTGCACAACATATACAATTCGCTGGCAGCGGGCATAGCCGCCAACATTGCCGGCATAAAGAAAGAGTGCATACGCAAGAGCCTGAGCGACTTCCCCGGTGTGGAGCACCGACTGGAACATGTGGCTCGTGTGAGAGGTGTGGAATACATAAACGACTCGAAGGCCACAAACGTGGACGCCTGCTGGTATGCGCTGGAAAGCATGCAGACACCCACCATCCTCATCGTAGGAGGCAAGGACAAAGGCAATGACTATACACCCATCTTCGAACTGGTGCGCAGCAAGTGCAAGGCACTGGTCTTTCTGGGTGCCGACAACAGCAAGTTGCACGAAGTGTTCGACAATATAGGCGTGACCATACGCGACACACACAGCATGAAAGACTGCGTGGCAGAATGTTACAAACTGGCAGAACCTGGCGACACCGTGCTGCTGAGTCCGTGCTGCGCCAGCTTCGACCTGTTCAAGAACATGGAGGACCGCGGCGAACAGTTTAAAACATTAGTAAGGAACCTGTAACGTGGAGAAGAAAATAGGCAACATATTCAAAGGCGACAAGGTGATATGGATGGTGTTCTTCTTCCTCTGTATCATCAGTATCATCGAGGTGTTCAGTTCCTCGTCCACACTGTCGTACAAATCAGAGAACTACTGGGCCCCCATCATCAAGCACGGCGGAACCATCATCTTCGGATTTGTGATGGCCGTGGCGATGCTTAATACTGACTGCCGGTACTTCAAACTGGCCACACTGCCACTGCTCGGACTGTCTTTCATACTGCTGCTATATGTGCTTGTGGCAGGCGGATCCACCAATGATGCCGCACGATGGATAAATTTCCTGGGCATACAATTCCAACCGTCGGAAATGGCAAAAATGGCACTGGTATTCGCAGCGGCACAGATACTAAGTGCCCTGCAGACGCCAACGGGTGCGGACAAGGACACGATGAAGTTCATCCTCTCAACCAGTTCCATATTCATACTGCTCATAGCCTTAGAGAACATGTCCACAGCCGTGCTCATCTGCATAGTACTGGTGCTCATGATGTTCGTGGGCAACGTGTCGATACGCCAGATAGGAAAACTCATCGGCAGGGTCTTGCTCGTAGTAGTAGTGTTCGTGGCAGCAGTCATGATATTCGGCAACGACAAGGAAGAACTGAACGAGAAACAGAACCTGACAGAACAGTACCAGAAAGTAGATGCTGACAAGACAGAGACATCAGACAAGGGATTCGTGGCGAAAGTGTTTCACCGTTTCGGCACATGGAAAGGACGCATAAAACGATTTTTCAACAACGTGGAGGTGCCACCCGAGAAGTATGACCTGGCCGACAACCTGCAGGTGGGACATGCCAACATAGCCATCGCATCGTCGAACATCGTGGGTGTGGGACCAGGCAACAGTGTGGAGCGTGACTTCCTGCCACAGGCGTTCTCCGACTTCATCTATGCCATAATCATCGAGGAGATGGGTATATGGGGTGCTGCCCTCGTGGCCTTCCTCTACATAGTGCTGTTCTTCCGCACCGGTCGCATAGCATCACGCTGCCAGAATTATTTCCCTGCCTTCCTGATTATGGGACTGGCCATGCTGATGGTGATACAGGCATTGTTCAATATGATGGTAGCAGTGGGTCTGGCACCGGTCACTGGTCAACCGCTGCCACTAATCTCAAAAGGCGGCTCAGCAACAGTGTTCAGCAGCATCTATATCGGTGTGATACTCAGCGTGAGCAGATCGGCAAAACGCAAGGTGAGCAGTGTTCACAACGAGAGTTTGAACACGGAAAAAGAAGCCTCAAAAAAATATGCCGAATAATTGGCACAAAAATTGTGGAAAGAGAAAAATAATAAGTACTTTTGCATACAAAACAGCAAGGAGAACGATGAATAGGAAACCTAACATCATAATAAGCGGCGGTGGCACAGGAGGTCACATCTTTCCTGCCATCTCTATCGCCAATGCCATCAAGGCGAAGTGCCCTGAGGCAAACATACTGTTTGTAGGGGCTCTCGGCCGCATGGAGATGCAGCGCGTGCCCCAGGCCGGATACGAGATTGAAGGCCTGCCGATAGAGGGTTTCAACCGCAAGAACCTGCTGAAGAACTTCTCCGTGCTGTGGAAGATATGGAAAAGCCAACGTATGGCACGCCGCATCATAAAGCGCTTCCAACCGTCAGTGGCAGTGGGCGTGGGCGGATACGCCAGCGGACCGATGCTCAACACCTGTGCCGCCAAAGGCATACCCTGCCTGATACAGGAGCAGAACTCATACGCCGGAGTGACCAACAAACTGCTGGCCAAGAAAGCGAGGAAGATATGCGTGGCATACGAGGGAATGGAGAAATTCTTCCCGAAAGAGAAAATTATGCTCACCGGCAACCCCGTGAGGCAAAATCTGCTAAGTACAGCTATGAGCCGCGAGGAGGCCATTAGCTCATTCGGACTCGACCCCTCGAAGCGCACCATCCTGCTGGTGGGCGGATCGCTGGGAGCACGCACCCTCAACGAGAGTGTGATGGCTGCCCTGGGCGAGATAGAAAAGAGCGACGCCCAACTCATCTGGCAGACAGGAAAGTACTACCACAAGGAGATACTGGAACGTGTGAAGGGTCGTGAACTGCCAATGGTGCATATCACCGACTTCATATCCGACATGGGAGCCGCCTACCGCGCTGCCGACCTGGTGATAAGCAGAGCCGGTGCCAGCAGCATATCAGAATTCTGCCTCATAGGCAAACCCGTGATTCTGGTGCCGTCGCCCAACGTGGCAGAGGACCACCAGACAAAGAATGCCCTGGCACTCGTGAACCGCTCCGCCGCCATCTACGTGAAGGACAGCGAGGCCACCACCACCTTGCTGCCATTGGCGCTAACCACAGTGAGCGACGAGGCACAGCTGAAATCGCTCAGCAAACATATACTTGAAATGGCACTGCCCGACTCGGCAAACATCATCGCCGACGAGGTCTTGAAACTTGCAACAACATAACATGCATCATGACACTAAGTGAGATAAAAGCAGTTTACTTCATTGGAGCCGGAGGAATAGGCATGAGCGCCATAGCACGCTATTTCCTCAGACAGGGACTCGCTGTGGCCGGATATGACAAGACCCCCTCGGAGCTGACACGGCGACTGACGGAAGAGGGAGCTGACATACACTACGTGGATGATGTGGATGCCATACCCGAAGTATGCCGCCACAAGGACAGCACACTGGTGATATACACTCCCGCCATACCCGAAAGTCACAAAGAACTGCAGTACTTCCGCAGCGAAGGCTTCGAGATAGAGAAACGGGCACAGGTGCTGGGCACCATCACGCGCGCCTATCGCGCACTGTGCGTGGCAGGCACCCACGGCAAGACCACCACATCGGCCATGTGCGCTCACATATTGCACCAGAGCCATGTGGACTGCAATGCCTTCCTGGGCGGTATCACAAAGAACTACGGCACCAACTACCTGCTGGCAGACAGCCAGTATGTGGTTATCGAGGCCGATGAGTTCGACCGCTCTTTTCACTGGCTTCAGCCCTGGGCCACTGTCATCACCGCTACCGACCCCGACCATCTGGATATCTACGGCACTAAGGAGGCATACCTGGAGAGTTTCAGCCACTATACCACACTCATACGCGAAGGCGGAGCACTGGTGATGCATACCGGACTGGAGATGAAAGCCTGCCCTCCAGAAGGCGTGCGCACCTATACGTACAGCAGAAACGAGGGCGACTTCCATGCAGAAAACATAGTGATAGCAGATGGCGAGATATCGTTCGACCTCGTGTCGCCTATAGAGAATGTACCAGGCATATTCATGGGACACCCTGTACCCATCAACATAGACAACGGCATAGCTGCGATGGCCCTGGCACAACTGGCTGGATGCAGCGCCGATGAACTGCGCGAGGGCATGCGCACCTTCCAGGGAGTGGACCGCAGGTTCGACTTCCGCGTGCGCAACAGCAAGCATGTGGTGCTGAGCGACTATGCCCACCACCCCGCAGAAATAGAACAGAGCCTCAGAAGCCTGAGACAGCTGTATGCAGGACGACGTATAACGGCACTCTTCCAACCACACCTCTACACACGCACACGCGACTTTTACACCGACTTCGCACACAGCCTGAGCATGGCAGACGAGGTGATACTCACGGAAATCTATCCAGCCAGGGAACTGCCCATCGAGGGGGTTACGTCACAACTCATCTACGACAATCTGGCAGAAGGCGTGCAAAAGACCATGACAGAGAAGGCCAAGGTGCTGGAATACCTGAACCGTCACGACACCGACGTGCTGGTGGTGCTGGGAGCCGGTGACCTGGATAATATGATGGACGAGATAACACTCGCTGCCACACACTGACACAGAAACAGCAAAAGAAAGATATGCGAATCAGTCCGAGAACAATATTCATCACATTAGACCTGATACTGGTAGTGTACCTGTTACTGGCCGTTACGTCGTTCAACAAAATGGACGACGAGAATGTGACGTGCTCGGGAGTGAACATCACCATATCCGACAAGAACGATGCCGGCTTCCTGAGCGCTGCCGACATAGAGCAATCACTCAAGCAGAAGAACCTCTATCCCGACAGCACTAAGAAAATAATGGACATCAGTCCAAGAACCATTGAGGAGGAACTTCTGAAAGACCCCTTCATCAGTAATGTGCAATGCTACAAGGCTCGCAACAACATGGTGAATATCAACGTGGAACAAAGGACACCTGTGGTAAGAGTGAAGAGCGAGAACGGTGAAGACTACTATGTAGACGCACGCGACAGCATAATGCCACGCACAAAATACCAGTCAAATCTGCTGGTAGCCACTGGCAACATAACAAAATACTATGCACAGAACTATGTGGCACCCATGAGCCGGTATATCACCGACAGCGAACTATGGAACAACCAGATAGAACAGATATACATACGCCCCGACAAAGGTGTGGAACTGATACCGAGAGTGGGAGACCATATAGTGAACATAGGCAGACCGCCAGAAAGCAACGACCGATCCACCCGAGAAAAGGACATAGAGGAATTCATGCAGCGCAAAATGCAGCGACTGGAGAAATTCTACCGCTACGGACTAAGCGAAACAGGGTGGGACACGTACTCCTATATCAATCTGGAATTTGACAACCAGATAATATGCAAGCGACGCGATGGCAAACACCACGATGAGGTGACACAACAAAAAGAAACCCCGTCGCAACAGGACAAGCCCAAAGAGCAGACAGTCAAAGAGAATAAAACCGACAAAGACAATAAAAAAGACAATAACGACGGAAAGGCAAAGCCTGATCC
>OMSQ01000165.1 GCA_900313805.1 uncultured Prevotella sp.
CTCGCTTACTCGTACCTTTGCATCAGAAATAGGAGAATAAATAATAGTATATGGAGAAAATAACAACTTTTGAACAATTAGTGGCCCACCTGGCCTCACTGCCCCAGCGCAGCAGAGTGGCAGTGGTATGGGCTGCCGACCCCTCTACGCAGGGGGCGGTATGGAAAGCCATAGAGAAGGGAGTGATAGAAGCCATCTTCTTTGGTGCCACGGAGGAGTTGGCCAAATGTCCCGAGACCAGGAAATGGGAGCAGTATATCACCATGGTCGATGCTGCCGATCCCGATGATGCTGCTGCAAAGGCCGTGAGCATGGTGAGGGAAGGTCAGGCTGACGTGCTGATGAAGGGCATGATAAACACCGACAACCTGCTCAGGGCAGTGCTCAACAAGGAGCAGGGCATACTGCCTCGCGGTAATGTGCTCACCCATGTGACAGTGGCCGAGATACCATCGCTCGACCGTCTGCTCGTTTTCACCGATGCCGCCGTGATACCCTACCCCACCCAGCAGCAGCGCGAGGAGCAGGTGAGATACACCACCGCCATCTGCCGCAGTCTGGGAGTGGCAGAGCCAAAGGTGGCCCTCATCCACTGCACAGAGAAGCCCAATGGCAAGCACTTCCCCTTCACCGAGGGCTATGCTGAAATCATAGAGAAAGCAAAGGCTGGTGAGTTTGGTCCCTGCGTGGTGGACGGTCCCCTCGACCTGAAGACCTCACTCGACCGTCATGCCCTTGAGAAGAAAGGCCTTGACTCGCCCCTGCAGGGAGAGAGCGACGTCATCATCTTCCCCGACATAGAGTCAGGCAATGTGTTCTACAAGGCCATCACCCTCTTTGCCCAGGCCAACACCGCCGGCATGCTTCAGGGCACTATGGCTCCCGTGGTGCTGGCATCCCGTGGCGACAGCATAGAGTCGAAGTTCTGCTCACTGGCTGCCGCTGCCATACTGGTGAATGAGAAATAATCGAATGATTAGAGTCTTAAGTACACCACAGAGACACAGAGCACACGGAGTCGTCTTAACGAGTCACAAGTTATTGTTTAATTACAAATAAAAACAAGAGAAAAAAACATGGAAAAACTAATAGTCAACTCATACGAGGAGTTTGCCGAATACCTTGGCAAGCCTCTTGGCACATCCGACTGGCTGCTTGTAGACCAGGAACGTATCAACCTCTTTGCCGATGCCACCCTTGACCACCAGTGGATACACGTGGACACAGAGAGGGCTGCTCGTGAGAGCCAGTTTCACAGCACCATAGCCCACGGCTACCTCACCCTCTCGCTGCTGCCTTATCTTTGGGATCAGATCATCCAGGTGAACAACATCAAGATGCTCGTCAACTATGGCATGGACAAGATGCGCTTCGGTGCTCCCGTCATCACTGGTTCGCGAGTTAGGATGTCCGCCACTCTGCACGGCATAACCGATATACACGGTATGTGCAAGACAGAGATAAAATTCAAGATAGAGATAGAAGGCCAGCGCAAGCCCGCCCTCGAGGGCATTGCCACCTTTATATATATGTTTCAGTAAGTGACATAATGTAACAATGTCAATGGGGCGCCCAAACCGGGTGCCCCATTGTTTGTTTTGGCACACTATTTGCATGGTTAGCGGCAGGAAACAGTAAACAAGAACAAAACAAACATACAACATCATGCAAAAAGGAAACATTGGAGTAACGACAGAGAACATTTTTCCTGTCATCAAGAAATTTCTGTACAGTGACCACGAGATTTTTCTCCGTGAGATGGTGAGCAACGCCGTGGATGCCACCCAGAAGTTGAAGACCCTGGCTGAGAAGGGCGACTTCAAGGGCGAGGCTGGCGACCTGAGCGTGCGCATATCCCTCGACGCCGAAGCAGGCACACTGACCATCAGCGACCGCGGCATCGGCATGACCGCCGAGGAGATAGACAAGTATATCAACCAGATAGCCTTCTCGGGTGTGACCGACTTCCTGGACAAGTACAAGGACACCGCCCATGCCATCATAGGCCATTTCGGACTGGGCTTCTACAGTGCGTTCATGGTGAGCAAGAAAGTGGAGATAGTGACACGCAGCTATCAGGACAGTGCCCAGGCAGTGAAATGGAGTTGCGACGGCAGTCCTGCCTACGAGATCACAGAGGTGGAGAAGGCCGACCGCGGCACCGACATCGTGCTGTACATAGACGACGACTGCAAGGAATTCCTTGAGAAGAGCCGTATAGAGCAGTTGCTCAACAAGTACTGCAAGTTTATGAGCGTGCCCATCGTCTTCGGCAAGAAGACCGAGTGGAAGGACGGCAAGCAGCAGGACACCGACGAGGACAACGTTATCAACAGCGTGGAGCCCCTGTGGACCAAGGCACCTTCGACCCTGACCGACGAGGACTATAAGAATTTCTACCGCACCCTCTACCCCATGCAGGACGAGCCCCTGTTCTGGATACACCTGAACGTGGACTTCCCCTTCTCTCTCACCGGCATCCTCTATTTCCCCCGCATCAAGAGCAACATAGAGTTGCAGCGCAACAAGGTGCAACTGTTTTGCAATCAGGTGTTTGTCACCGACCAGGTGGAAGGCATAGTGCCCGACTTCATGACCCTGCTTCACGGCGTGATAGACTCGCCCGACATACCCCTGAACGTGAGTCGCAGTTACCTGCAGAGCGATGCCAACGTGAAGAAGATCTCCACATATATCACCAAGAAAGTGAGCGACCGTCTGAGCAGTCTGTTCAAGGAAGACCGCAAGGGCTTTGAGGAGAAGTGGGACGACCTGAAGATCTTCATGCACTACGGCATGCTGTCGGAGCAGGACTTCTACGACCGTGCCAAGGACTTCGCCCTGCTGAAGGACACCGAGGGCAAGTACTACACCTACGAGGAGTACAAGACCCTGATAAAAGACCTTCAGACCGACAAGGACGGCCAGACCGTGTATCTCTACGCCACGAAGAAAGACGACCAATACAGTTACATAGAGTCGGCTCGTGCCAAGGACTACCATGTGCTGCTGATGGACGGCGAGTTGGATGTGCCCATGGCCTCTATGCTGGAGCAGAAGATAGAGAAGAGCCGCTTCGTGCGTGTGGACAGCGACGTGATAGAGCGTCTGATAGTCAAGGACGACGAGAAGCGCGAGGAGTTGGGCAAGGATGACAGTGACAAACTGTCAGTGCTCTTCACCAGTCAGTTGCCCACAATCGAGAAGAGCGAGATACATGTAGACGTGCAGCCCCTTGGTGCCGAGCAGCGTCCAGTGGTCATCACCCAGAGCGAGTATATGCGCAGGATGAAGGACATGAGTCGTCTTCAGGGCGGCATGGCCTTCTATGCCCAGATGCCCGACATGTACACCATGGTACTCAACAGCGACCATCCTCTCGTGCAGCGTGTGCTGAGCGAGGCCGGAGCTGCCACCACTGAGGCACTGAAGCCCATTGAGGGAGAGATCCGTGGTCAGGAGGCCCGACTGGCCGTGCTGCGTCAGGAGCGCGACAAGAAGAAAGCCGAGGAGGTGACCGATGCCGAGAAGGAAGAGATCAGTGCCACTGAGAAGAAGATAGGCGAAGAGAAAGACAAGCGCCGCAATGTGCTGAGCGACTATGCCAAGGGCAACGATGTGATACATCAGTTGATAGACCTGGCTCTGCTGCAGAACGGCATGCTGAAGGGTTCTGCCCTGGATGCGTTCCTCAGCCGTTCCATCTCAATGATAAAATAAGGTGTTCTTTCCACCACCGATTCACAGAAGACACAGAGCACATAAAGGCAACGAAGCTCTGTGCCTTCTGTGTCTTTGTGGTGGTCAGAAAAACTTTTTTGAAAAAAGTGGTATAAAAATTTTGCAGATTGCAAGAAACAGCGTACCTTTGCATCCGCAATTGAGAAATCAATAGTCAAACAGGTTTGCGCTTGTAGCTCAGTTGGTAGAGCACCTGACTCTTAATCAGGGTGTCCAGGGTTCGAGCCCCTGCAGGCGTACGATGA
>OMSQ01000166.1 GCA_900313805.1 uncultured Prevotella sp.
CTCCGTGAAACTCATCATCCAGTTGTAGTCCTTGTACTGCACATACAGCTCCATGCACGTGAACTCCGGGTTGTGGTTGCGGTCCATTCCCTCGTTGCGGAAGTTCTTGCCTATCTCGTAAACACCCTCGAAGCCGCCCACGATGAGACGCTTGAGGTAGAGCTCTGTGGCGATGCGCATGTACATGTCCTGGTCGAGGGCATTGAAATGGGTGATGAAGGGACGGGCAGAGGCACCGCCGGCAATCATCTGCAGGGTGGGGGTCTCCACCTCGGTGTATCCTGCCTCGTCGAGCACGCGGCGCATGGTGCGCAGCACGGTGGCACGCTTTAGGAAGGTGTCCTTCACACCGTCGTTCACCACCAGGTCTACGTAGCGCTGGCGGTAGCGCAATTCCGGGTCGTCGAACTTGTCGTAGGCCACGCCGTCTTTGTACTTCACTATGGGCAGAGGCTTCAGACTCTTGGCCAGCACAGTCAGTTCCTGGGCATGTACGCTGATCTCGCCCGTCTGGGTGCGGAACACATAGCCGCGCACACCGATGAAGTCACCTATGTCGAGCAGACGCTTGAACACCGTGTTGTACATGGTCTTGTCCTCGCCAGGGCACAGGTCGTCACGGCTGATATACACCTGTATGCGACCCTTGGAGTCCTGTATCTCGGCAAATGAGGCCTTGCCCATCACGCGACGACTCATCATGCGACCCGCAATGACAACGTCGCGACGAGGAGCATCATCGCTGAACTCCTCCTTTATATCTGTAGAGAATGCATTGGTGGGATATTCGGCTGCGGGGTAGGGATCAATGCCCAGTGCGCGCAATTCTTCCAAACTCTCCCGACGACCTATCTCTTGTTCACTCAGTTCCAGTATGTTCATGTGTGTGATACTAAATTGTGTAGACATAAAACGCTGCAAATATACATGAAAATTCCGAATAACCCACCTCGCTGAGCAAATATATTTTGCCTTTTTCTCTGATTTTTGGATTTTTTGCTAATTTTGCAAAAACAATACATACACCGACCATGAATTTGAAAAACATCATCTTAACCATGGCGCTGACCATCGCTGCCAGTGCCACAGCACAGCAGAAACAGGGAGGAATATCGCAGCAGATGTTGCAGGAGATAGAGAAACAGCAGACCTCATCGGCATCTGACCGTGCTCTCTTCAATGCCCTTGCCTCCAACTCCATTGACAACCTGGCACGCAACTACCGCCGGATGGGACCCGTGGACACATACTTCAGCGTGGAGACACCCAAGCAGAACATACATGACCAGAAGAGCAGCGGACGGTGCTGGCTGTTCAGCGGACTCAATGTGCTGAGGGCCAACTTCGCCAAGCGCTCCGACTCGCTCACCGTGGAGTACTCCCAGGCCTACGTCTTCTTTTACGACCAACTGGAGAAGGCCAACCTGATGCTGCAGGCCACCATAGACCATGCACGCAAGCCCATCGACGACCAACGCGTGCAGTTCTTCTTCCAACACCCCATCAACGACGGAGGCACCTTCTGCGGCGTGGCCGACCTGGCAGAGAAATACGGACTGGTGCCCATGAGCGTGATGCCCGAGGCTTATTCGGCGGAGAACACATCGCGCATGGCAAAAATCGTGGCATCGAAACTCAGGCAGTTCGGACTGGAACTGCGCAAGATGGTGAACGACGGGAAGAAAACTGACGCCATACAGCGACGAAAGACGGAGATGCTGGCCACCATATACCATATACTCTCCATCACCCTGGGAGAGCCGGTGAAGGAATTCACCTACGCCTTCAAAGACAAAAATGGCAAGGCCCTGACTCCAGAGAAGAAATACACACCAAGGTCGTTCTACGAGGAGACGGTGGGCGGACCCCTCAACGGCACGTTCATCATGGCTATGAACGACCCGCGCAGACCGTACTACAAGACATACGAGGTGGAATACGACAGGCATACATACGACGGACATAACTGGAAATACATCAACCTGCCTATGGACGACATAGAGCAGATGGCAATAGCATCGCTCAAGGACGGCAGAAAGATGTACTCTTCGTATGACGTGGGCAAACAGCTGGACCGCAAGCGCGGGGTGCTGGAACTGGACAATTTCGACTATGCCACGCTCTTCTCTACCGACTTCCCCATGACCAAGGCAGAGCGCATCATGACCTTCGACAGCGGCAGCACACATGCCATGACTCTCACGGCTGTGGACCTGACCGACGAGGGGAAGGCAAAGAAATGGAAGGTGGAGAACTCATGGGGAGCGTCGAGCGGACAAAGCGGATGCATCATCATGAGCGATGACTGGATGAGGGAATATATGTTCCGACTGGTGGTGGACAAGGCATACGTGCCCGAAGAGATACAGCAGCAGTATCAGCAGAAACCGGTGATGGTGATGCCGGAAGACCCCCTCTTCCAGGTTGACGAATAAAAAAAACGGGCCGCCCCCTCTCAGCGGCGACCGGCAAAGAAATCCTTCATCAGGCGGCGGCACTCTTCTTCGAGTATGCCGCCGCTTGTCGTGCAGCGGGCGTGCAGCACCTCTGGGGCATAACGGCGAAAGCCACGCTTCTCGTCGGCAGTGCCGTAGACCACCCTCTGCACCTGAGCCCAACCCAGGGCACCGGCACACATCGGACAGGGCTCCACCGTGACATACAGAGTGCAGTCAGTGAGATACTTGCCGCCCAGGGCGTTGGCAGCGGCAGTGATGCACAGCATCTCGGCGTGGGCCGTCACGTCGTGCAGCAGCTCCGTCTGGTTGTGCGCACGAGCCACCACACGGCCGCGACATACCATCACGGCACCCACGGGCACCTCGCCCTCCTCGGCAGCCTGACGGGCCTCCGCCAGTGCCATGCGCATGAAACGCTCGTCGGCAGCAGTATCTACAGCGCCCATCATCCCTTAATACGTAGGGTGATGACCTGCTCCACCACGTCGGGGAAGTGCTCCATCTCAAGCACATGTTCGCGGGCGGATATGTCCTCGGGCGTGTCGGTGGGATATACTGGACAGCGGAACTGAGCTATTATCTCGCCACCATCGCACACCTCGCTCACCCAATGTACGGTCATGCCACTCTCCGTGTCGCCGGCAGCCTTCACCGCGCGGTGCACGTGCATGCCCCACATGCCCTTGCCTCCGTGACGGGGCAGCAGGGCGGGATGCAGGTTGATGATGCCGCGGGGGAACGCCTGGAGCAAGAAGGGGGGCACCATCAGCAGGAAACCAGCCAGTACGATAAACTCCACGCCGTACTGCTTGAGCAGGGGCAAGAGCACCTCCGGGTCGTTGAAACGGCTCTTGTTCACCACCTCGGTGGGCACGCCCAGACGCTCGGCACGCGCCAGAGCACCGGCATCGCCGCGATTGCTCAGCACCAGCACCACTTCTACCACATCACTACCTTGGAAGTGGCGTATGAGATTCTCACAGTTGGTGCCACTGCCTGAAACAAAAATTGCTGTCTTCATAATTCTTCTTCTTCGTCCTCCTCGTCGAAACCAAACATCACTGGGTCGATAAAGGCATCCATGGCACGCCTGTCCTTCTTCGTGGGGCGCCCAGTGCCTCGCTGACGGTCTACGAAACCGCTTATGCGACTCATCTCAAGCAGTTCGTACTGCTTCGGGTCGGTCACATTCTCATACACCTCGGGTACCAGTTTGGCGCCCACACGCTGTTCTATGCACTGCAGCACGCGAAACGAATAGGTGATGGGGGGCTTGCGCACACTCACCACCTCGCCGCATTTCACCGGTCGCGACGGCTTCACGTTCATGCCGCCAATAGTCACACGCCCGTTCTTGCAGGCGTCGGCGGCTATGGAGCGCGTCTTGAAGATGCGGGCTGCCCACAGCCACTTGTCTATACGTGCCTCGTTCATTTCCTTTTGTTATACTGATTCATGGTGACGTCAACACCGGCCAGCACGAATGAGCGGATGATGTCCTGTGCCGTGGTAATCATGGCCGTGAGCTGCTCCTGCTCCTCGGGCAGGAAGGCTCCCAGCACAAAGTCTACCTGCGACCCACGGGGAAACTCATTGCCTATGCCCAGGCGCAGACGTGCGTAGTCCTGACCTATCAACTGCTGTATGTGTCCCAGACCGTTGTGGGTGCCGGCACTGCCGCGAGCTTTCAGGCGAAGGCTGCCAAGGGGCAGCGACAGGTCGTCGACCACCACTAGCAGGTGCTGCTCGTCGATGTTCTCCTTGTTGAGCCAGTAGCGCACGGCATTACCGCTCAGGTTCATGTATGTAGTGGGCTTCAGCAGGATGAGTTTACGCCCGCGAATGGATGTCTCCGCCACATAGCCGTAGCGGCGGTCGTCGAAACAAATATTGGACGCTTTGGCAAAAGCGTCCAATACCATGTATCCTGCGTTGTGGCGGGTATCGGCATATTCTGCGCCGGGATTGCCCAGTCCCACAATGAGAAACTTATCCATCTATTCCTTATTCTGCCTCCTCGGTGTTGCTGGCAGCCGACATGGCCTGACGAGTCATCTTGATGGTGCAGACGATAACCTCCTTCGGGGTGGCAATCTCCAAGCCCTCGAAACTCAGTTCGCCCACCTTTATGCTCTTGCCTATGCGCAGGCTGGTCACGTCTACGTCCAGATGCTCGGGTATCTGCTTGTAGGGAGCAGTCACGTTGATCTTGCGGATAGAGAGGTTCATGCGACCACCATCACGCACACCCTGAGCCAGACCCTGCAGGCGAACGGGGATACCAATGGTGATAGGCTTGGTCTCGTTGATCTCGAAGAAGTCGATGTGCAGCAGAGCATCGCTCACGGGATGGAACTGCAGCTCCTTGAGTACTGCCAGGCGCTCCTTGCCCTCGATGTTCAACTTCACTACATAGATGTGGGGGGTGTAAACCACCTTGCGAAGGTCGGTAGCCA
>OMSQ01000170.1 GCA_900313805.1 uncultured Prevotella sp.
TCCTGCTTCAACCGCCGTATCACACGCAGCATCTTCAGTTCATCGTCGGTGTTCAGACCGTAACCGCTCTTGATTTCTATCAGTCCACTGCCCATGTTCACCATGTCGTCCAACCGCCGGCGGGCCTGCTCATACAGTTCCTCCTCGCTGGTGTGGTGCAGACGGTCGGCGGAGTTGAGTATGCCGCCGCCTCGGCGGGCTATCTCGGCGTAGGACAGACCGCGTATCTTGTCGGTAAACTCACCCTCGCGACTGCCGGCATACACTATGTGGGTGTGACTGTCGCACCAGGCAGGCAGCACGGCACCACCACAGGCATCTATGTACCGGTCTGCTGCCACATCATCATGCCAGCCGCACTCAGGACCGTAGTCGGATATCTTTTCACCGTCTATCAACAGCCAGGCGCGCGAGAGGGTGGTGTAGCGGTTTTGCATCTCGCTGCCGCGAAGCATGCGTATGCCGGAGGGAAGTATGCCTCCCAGAAGTCCTATGTTGTATATCAGTGTCTTCATGGGCTTATTTCTCAAATTCTCTCACGTATTGTCTGATAAACTTCACCGCATTGGCTATGTGCGGATACATCACCTGGTCGTGGTCTATGAACGGCACCACTTGGCGGAAGGCTTTGTGCACACGCTCTATCATGGGCGACGACTGCAAGGGGCGACGGAAGTCAAGAGCCTGGGCTGCGGTCAACAGCTCTATGGCTAGCACGCGCTCGGTGTTCTTCACTATACGCAGCAGTTTGGTGCCGGCATTGGCTCCCATGCTCACATGGTCTTCCTGACCCTGCGAGGTGGGTATGCTGTCGGCAGAGGAGGGCATGCACAGGGTCTTGCTCTGACTCACTATCGATGCCGAGGTGTACTGGGGTATCATGAAACCGCTGTTCACACCAGGCTCTGCCACGAGGAAGGAGGGCAGACCGCGGGTGCCCGACACTAACTTATACTGGCGGCGCTCGCTGATGCTGCCCAGTTCGTTCATGGCTATGGAGAGGAAGTCCATGGGCAGGGCTATGGGCTCGCCGTGGAAGTTACCGGCGGAGATGATAAGGTCTTCATCGGGACATACTGTGGGATTGTCGGTGGTGGCATTGATTTCTATGTCTACCACGCTCTTCACATACGACAGGGTGTCCTTCACGGCACCGTGCACCTGTGGTATGCAGCGGAAGGAGTAGGGGTCCTGAACGTTCACCTTGGGTTGGGATATGAGTTGGCTGCCGCGCAGCAGCTCATTAAAGCGTGCGGCAGTGGCTATCTGACCGTTGTGGGCGCGTACCAGGTGCACCGCCAGATGGAACGGCTCTATCCTGCCGTCGTAGGCCTCGAGAGACATGGCTCCAATCACGTCAGCCCATTCGGTCAGACGCTTCGCATGGATGAGCGACCATACGGCAAAGGCACTCATGTTTTGCGTGCCGTTGAGCAGGGCCAGACCCTCCTTCGAAGCCAGACGGATAGGCTCCCAACCCATGCGCTCCAGCAACTCACCACCGCTCATGAGCTCGCCATGGTATTCCACCTCGCCCAGACCCACAAGGGGCAGACACAGATGAGCCAGGGGCACCAGGTCGCCAGAGGCCCCAACAGACCCCTGCTGATATACCACCGGGTAGATGTCGTTGTTGAAAAAGTCTATTAGCCGCTCCACAGTCTGCAACTGGCATCCGCTATAACCGTAACTCAGCGACTGAACCTTCAGCAGTAGCATTATCTTGACCACCTGATTGGGCACACGCTCACCAGTGCCGCAGGCGTGCGACATCATAAGGTTAATCTGCAACTGAGCCAGCTGGTCGGCATCGATGCTTATCTTGCACAGCGAACCGAAACCGGTAGTCACACCGTAGATGGGCTCCTTGCTCTCACGTATCTTACGGTCCAGATACTCCCTGCAGTGCAGTATGCGCTCGCGAGAGTCGGCACCCAGTTCCAAAGTATATCTGCGGGTTATGATCTCATCTATTTTATCCTGGGTGAGATGACCAGCACTGATTTTGTGTTTCATAGTATTAAAAATAGTTTTCGCGAAACAAAGGTACGAATAAGTAAGCGGTATACCAAAGAAAAAGCATTTTTTCTTTGGTATACCCGAGCGGAAGTAACTTAGACGAAGTCAAAGCTACAATATTTTTTTTACTTTTCACCACCATGTTTTGTTTTTCCACTTTTTTTTGTTTTCTTTGCAGTGAAAAAGTAACTGAACTAACCCAAATAATATTAAACCGAACCAATTATGTACGACAAAGAATATGGACTGCGCATAGCACATTGCGCCCAGGGACCACTTAGTATCATCGGCAAGATGGCAAATCGTCACGGTCTCATAGCAGGTGCCACGGGCACTGGTAAGACGGTGACGCTGCAAGTGATGGCTGAGTCGTTCTGCCAGGCTGGCATACCTTGTTTCATGGCAGATATGAAAGGCGACCTATCCGGCATATCGCAGGTGGGTAAGATGAGTGGCTTCATAGAGAAACGACTGCCGGAATTTGGTATCACCGACCCGCAGTTCCAGAGCTGCCCTGTTCGCTTCTTCGATGTCTATGGCGAACAGGGACACCCCATGCGTACTACCGTGTCGCAGATGGGACCACAACTGATATCCCGACTATTGCAACTTAACGAGACTCAGGACGGTGTGTTGCACATAGTGTTCCGTATAGCAGATGACCGCGGACTGCTCATCCTCGACCTCAAGGACCTGCGCTCCATGCTCGACTACGTGGCACAGCATGCCAAGGAGTATTCCACTCAGTACGGTAATATCTCTGCTGCGTCAGTGGGCGCCATACAGCGGGCACTGCTGCAACTGGAGGCACAGGGTGCCGACCGCTTCTTCGGTGAACCGGCTTTCGACATCTTCGACCTGATGCAAACTGAAGGGGGAAAGGGCGTGATGAACGTGCTGGCTGCCGACAAGCTGATGATGCAGCCAAAACTCTACTCCACCTTCCTGCTCTGGCTCATGAGCGAACTCTATTCCACACTGCCTGAGGTGGGCGACCTGGACATGCCAAAACTGGTGTTCTTCTTCGATGAGGCGCACATGCTCTTCGAAGGCACGTCGAAGGCTCTGCTCGACAAGATAGAACAGGTCATCCGACTCATTCGCTCAAAAGGCGTGGGCATCTATTTTATCACCCAGAGTCCGACGGACATTCCCGAAACCATACTCGGACAGCTGGGCAACCGCGTGCAGCATGCACTCAGAGCATATACTCCCAAGGACCAGAAAGCAGTGAAGACGGCGGCCGACACCTTCCGTGCCAATCCCGAATTCCGTACCGACGAGGCTATCATGCAACTCGAAACGGGTGAGGCTCTCGTCAGCTTCCTCGATGCCAAGGGTGCTCCCACCATGGTGCAGAGAGCAAAGGTGCTCTTCCCCCTCTCCCAGATAGGGGCTATCACCGAAGACCAGCGCACCATGCTCATCAGACAGAGCCGCATCTATGGCAAGTACGACAATATGATAGATCGTGAGAGTGCCTACGAGATACTGACAAAGGAAAATCAACTGGCTGCCGAACAGAAGCAGAAGGAGGAGGAAGCCAAGGCCGCAGAGAAGGAAGAGGCAAAGGCTGAGAAGGAGAAGAAGAAAAAGCCAGGCATAATAAAGAAAGTGCTCAAGGCCATCGTCACCGCCATCACATCCACTCTGGCTGCCATCGTCGGCGCTTTCATCACCAGCAAGGTGACAGGCAAGGAAACAAAGACTCGCAAGTCGGCAAGCGAGAGGGTGGTGAAGAATGCCACAACAGCCGCCACTCGCACTATCACTCGCGACATACTTGGCAATCTTATAAAGTGACGAGAAAATGAATTTTCTAGAAGAGAAAATACTACACGAGGGTCAGATTAGGGAAGGGAATATCCTGAAGATTGACCATTTTCTCAACCACCAGATCGATATACGCATCCTTCGCCAGATAGCCAGTGAACTGTACCGGCGGTTCAGTGGCGCTACGGTGAACAAGGTGCTCACCATCGAGGCAAGTGGCATAGCCATAGCCACGATGCTGGGACATCTGTATGATGTGCCTGTAGTGTTCGCCAAGAAGGGGGAGACTGCCAACAGCACCGACGACAAGTATATGTCACAGGCCTATTCCTTCACTCACAAACGCATGAACTCCGTGTTCGTGTCAAAGCCTTACTTGCAGCCTACAGACAAGGTGCTCATCGTGGATGATTTCCTCGCCGACGGTCAGGCGGCTCATGCCCTTATTGACCTGGTGCATCAGGCTGGTGCCACAGTGGTGGGTATAGGCATAGACGTGGAGAAGGTACAGCAGCCCGGAGGCAGAATGTTGCGGGAGGAAGGCTACCACCTGGAGTCTATTGCCATCATAGAACAGATGGACTGGCAGACGCAGACCATTAGATTCAGGGAATGATGTATCTCTGTCAACAATAAATTAACCATATAGGAGGAAACCGTATGAAAACACATTTGAAGATTATCGCTGTACTCGCTCTCGCTTGCCTGTTGATACCTTGCCAGGTGAGCGCACAGAAAAAGACTCATAAGAAGACCGCTGCCAGAACCGTCACTTACCCGCAGCGCGATGCCGACTTCATACCCGACTACTGCATGCAGCCTGTGGGATTATTCAGCCTGTACGACTACAATTACGACTATACAGTGCTGCCACGGCCCGACTACAAGGGACATGTGCTGAAGCGCAACATGAGCCGCAAGCAGATAACGCTCCGTCAGGTGTCGTGTCGTGAGAACGAGATCACCGACACTGAGGAGTGGTGGGAGCGCAACAACCTACGCCGCGATAAACATACCTTCGACAAAGAACCCACACCGGAAATCAGACCACGCTTCCGCATCGACACCAACGGCTATTCGGTGGTGAACTACGGACCGTACTGGGTGGAGGCATCTAAGGTGGTGGTGGCCGACCCTCAACTGCAACACATGTACCGTGCGTATGACTTCAAGGATGTGCTCATGCCTCCTGGCATTACAACCGTCTGCGGTATCGCTGGAGTGGAAAGCGTCAGGATAGAGGGAAATATCATGTTTGCCTCGCATCAGGCTTACAGCGACTATAACAAGGGCGATGATAGCAAGACGGGGTACCTCTCAGCCATAGACATGCGAACGGGCGAGATACTGTGGACCACCGTGCCCAAGACTTGTAATTCGGACATAGAGATAGTGGGCAATTCCATCATCTGCGGATACGGCAGCTCGTTTGATAGGGACTTCCTGTATGTGGTAGACAAATACAGCGGACAGCGTGTGCAGAAGATACCTCTGAAGAAGGCCGCCTCTCATGTGGTGGCTAAGGGAAACAAAGTATATGTACGCACCTACAGTTTCGACTACGTGTTCAGTTTCTGAACACGTAGCAAACAATCTTGCACTTGCAGGTTGACTCTATAGCTGTCTATGGGCTTCTGATTAAAAAGAGAAGCCATTTTCTGACTTCTCTTTTATTCCTTGCGGAAGGTGAGGGATTCAAACCCCCGATACCCGAAAAGGGTATACCGGATTTCGAGTCCAGCGCGATCGTTCACTCTGCCA
>OMSQ01000171.1 GCA_900313805.1 uncultured Prevotella sp.
GCCAAGAGTCACGACATAGCCTACGCATCGCGTGAGGAGCTGTGTGCCAACCCGCGTATATACAAGATGCTGGCCAACCGTATAGAGACTCTCCAGCAGTCGCTCGCCAGCTACGAGAAGGTGAAGCGCTTCACCGTTCTGCCCAAGCCGTTCAGCATGGAGAGTGGCGAACTGACCAACACACTGAAGATAAGACGTGGTGTGCTCATCAAGAACTACGCTTCTGAAATAGAAGAAATGTACAAGGAATAGCAGAATATGATAACCAGCGACCAACTGAAGGATGTGCAGGAGCGTGCAGCAGCACTGTACCGCTATCTGGACATCGACCGCAAGAAGATAGAATTTGAAGAGGAGGACCTTCGCACTCAGGCTCCCGACTTCTGGGACGACCCCAAGCGTGCCCAGGAGCAGATGAAGAAGGTGAAGGACATAGAGAAATGGCTGAAAGGTTATCAGGAGGTGCGCGACAGGACTGATGAGCTGCAACTGGCCTTTGACTTCTATCACGATGAGATGGTGACGGAAGAGGAGGTGGACCGCGACTATCAGCTGGCTGTTGAGAGTATAGAGAAACTGGAACTCAAGAATATGCTGCGCCAGAAGGAGGACCCGATGGACTGCGTGCTCAAGATAAATAGTGGAGCAGGTGGTACTGAGAGTCAGGACTGGGCGCAGATGCTCATGCGTATGTATATGCGCTGGGCAGAGGCTCATGGCCACCGCGTCACCATAAGCAACCTGCAGGAGGGCGACGAGGCCGGCATCAAGAGCGTGACCATGGAGATAGAGGGTGGCGAGTATGCATACGGCTACCTGAAGAGCGAGAGTGGCGTGCACCGCCTGGTGCGTGTGTCGCCCTTCAATGCCCAGGGCAAGCGTATGACGAGCTTCGCCTCCGTCTTCGTCTCACCACTCGTGGACGACACCATAGAGGTGTACGTAGACCCGGCTCGCGTGTCGTGGGACACCTTCCGCAGCAGCGGTGCAGGCGGACAGAACGTGAACAAGGTGGAGACGGGCGTTCGACTGAGATACCAGTATCAGGACCCTGACACCGGCGAGGAGGAAGAGATACTGATAGAGAATACCGAGAGCAGGAAGCAGTTGGAAAACCGCAATAATGCCATGCGACTGCTGAAATCGCAGCTCTACGACCGTGCCATGAAGAAACGACTGGAGGCCCAGGCCAAAATCGAGGCAGGGAAGAAGAAGATAGAGTGGGGCAGTCAGATACGCAGTTACGTGTTCGACGACCGCCGTGTGAAGGACCACCGCACCAACTATCAGACTACCGATGTGGACCGTGTGATGAATGGCGACATAGACGATTTCATCAAGGCCTACCTCATGGAGTTTCCAGTGACAGAAGAGTAACAACAAGCTAAACGACAATATCATGAGCAACAAAAGCAAACAAGGTCGCGTTCGTGCGGCTGCCCGCCAGGAAAAGAAGGCAGGCAATGTAGTGAAATGGATATTCGGCGTGCTGGTAGTGCTTGCCATAGCCTTTGCCGTGTACGCCATCAGCCTCGTTTCGTGATGAGCGGACTGGAGATAGAACGCAAGTTCCTCGTCAGGCACGACAGTGACTTCCGCTCACAGGCCACAGGCCGCAGCACCATACGTCAGGGGTATATGCCTGCACGTACCGCTACCGTCCGCATCCGCACCCGCGACGACAAGGGATACCTCACCATCAAGGGGCCTTCGGTCAATGGCGGCATGACGCGTTATGAGTTTGAGAAGGAGATAACGCTCGACGAGGCCATTCACCTGCTTGCCCTCTGCGACCCGGGCGTGATAGAGAAGGAGCGCTATCTGGTGCCCGTGGGCAGTCATGTGTTCGAGGTGGACGTGTTTCATGGCGACAACGAGGGTCTGATCATGGCCGAGGTGGAACTGGGAAGTGAGGATGAGCCGTATGAGCGTCCCGACTTCCTCGGTCCGGAGGTCACTGGCGACCGTCGTTTCTACAACTCCCACCTGCGCCGTCAGCCTTATTGCCTCTGGCGCGCCACATTGCCAGAAGAATACCGATAGCCAGTCCGATGGTGGCACCGGTGGAGTTTGCCGCGAAGTCCATCCATTCACCGCTGCGCCTGCCGCCCGTGCAGTAGGCCTGAAGCAGTTCTATGACGCCACTCATGACTATGGGGGCCAACCACGCCCACAGTGCCATGTGCGCTATCCTGACGTGGCGATGCCTGCGTATGTATTCTATGCATATCACCGTGCATGTGCCCAGATACATCACTATGTGCGTCCATTTGTCCATATACGCCACATCATCGAGTGGGGTAGAGGGAGGGGTGCAGAAACACAGCACCCAGATGACTGCTATCAGCAGACAGGAGAGGGGGTAGCAGCGCAGTATATGTGACAGTTTTTTCATCATTTCTCTGTTTTCGTTGCAAAGGTATAGTTATTTTTTGTATTTTTGCAACAATTTTAATAACTGAATACATGTCGAAACAAGAGAGAGTCAACTTCAACAGTAAGTTGGGCATGATACTTGCCACCGCCGGCAGTGCCGTAGGACTGGGCAACGTGTGGCGCTTTCCCTATATGGCGGGTGAGAACGGTGGTGCCGCCTTCATCATTATTTATATAGCCTGTGTGGTACTGCTTGGCATCCCCTGCATGCTCAATGAGTTTGTCATTGGCCGTCACGGTGCATCCAATACCGCCCGTGCTTACACCTCACTGGCTCGCGGCAGTGCCTGGAAATGGTTAGGTTTCCTGGCTGTGCTCACGGGCTTTCTCATCACCGGCTACTATTCCGTGGTGTCGGGCTGGTGCCTGCAGTATGTCTTTGGCACTGCCGTGGGTCAGATGCACGGCGGACCGGATTATTTCTCGCAGTACTTCAGCGATTTCTCCGCAAACCCCTGGCAGCCGATTCTCTGGGCTGCTGTCTTTCTTGTCATCACCCA
>OMSQ01000172.1 GCA_900313805.1 uncultured Prevotella sp.
CCGCGATGGTGGAATGGTAGACACGAGGGACTTAAAATCCCTTGGCCAGGAATGGCTGTGCGGGTTCGAGTCCCGCTCGCGGCACCATCATTTTATCTTGTCCCGCATGTATCGTTATTTCTATACCTTCCTCTTATTCGTTTCAGCCCTTGTTCTGTTGGGTTGCAGTGGTCGTAGCGGTTACCTGCGGATAGAAGGTCGTTTCCTGAACATGAATCAGGGCGAGTTTTACGTCTACAGCACCGAGGATGCCACTGACGGTATTGACACCATTCGTGTGAATGGTGGTCGTTTTGCATACGAGGCTCCGTGTGAAAAGAATGCCTTGCTCATGCTCGTGTTTCCCAATTTCAGCGAGCAGCCCATCTTTGCCGAGCCAGGTCTGATAGTGAAAATCAAGGCCGATGCCTCCCACATGAAGGAGATGAAGGTGACCGGTTCCGATGAGAACGACCTGATGACCGATTTCCGTTTGCAGATAGCCTCAGCCTCTCCTCCCGAGGTTACGAAATATGCCGAGACCTTCATAGAAGACCATCCCGAGTCAGAGGTGAGCGTGTTCATTCTGCGCCGCTATTTTGTCAACATCCCCAATCCCGACTATGCCAAGGTGCACCGTCTGATTGCACTCATGCTTCCTTTGCAGGAGCGCAATGGCGGTCTGGTACGTCTGAACAATCAGGTGGAGCAGTGGCTGAAGACCTCTGACGGTGAGACCGTGCCCCGGTTCTCCGCCACCGACATTAATGGAGGCTCGGTGAGTGAGAAGGATGTGTCGGACGGAGTGGCAGTAATCAGCACCTGGGCTTCGTGGCGCCATGAGTCAAAGGAGCAGCAGCGCAAGTTGGGGCAGTTGCGCCGCCGCTCAGGTGGGCGCCTTTCACTCCTCAGCATCAGTCTCGACCCCAGCAAGTCAGACTGCCGCAAGTCAATGCAGCAGGACAGCATATCGTGGCCCACGGTATGCGACGGCAATATATGGGAAGGACAGCTAGTGCAGCAGATGGGTTTCAGCAATGTGCCAGACAACATAGTGCTGCACGACGGCAAGGTGGTGGCACGTGGACTCGCTACCAGTGAGCTGAGTGAGAAGATAGATCAGTTGCTGAAATAATCATACTGTTGAAATCCTGCCGCGCAGCAGTAGTCGGACTTCTGTAAGTTGACGTCAAACTAAAAGAACAATGATATCATGAGTAATGACGGACGTTTCGAGAATTTGCGCAAGATGGTCGGTGTCGTGCTGGGACCGCTCTGTGCCGTGTTGATCTGGTTTATACCTATCAGTGGATTATCGACTCCTGCCCATCATCTGCTGGCAGTCATGTCGCTTATTGCCATCTGGTGGATAACCGAACCCATACCAATTCCCGTGACGTCGCTTCTTGGTCCCACACTCTGTGTCGTTCTTGGCATAGCGCCCATGGACGGTGCTTTCAGCCAGTTTGCCAATCCCATGATTTTCCTGTTTCTGGGAGGTTTCCTTTTGGCCAAGGCTATGATGGTCAATGGTTTGGACAAGCGTATGGCCTACGGCTTGCTGTCTATGCGATGGGTGGGCGACTCGCCTAAGCGTATATTCCTTGCCATCGGTCTGGCCTGCATGCTTTGCTCCGGGTGGATCAGCAACACCGCCACTGCTGCCATGATGTTCCCCATATCCCTGGGTTTGCTTGAGGCCATTCGTGAGATGATGGCTGCCAATGGCAAGAAGATAGACCTGGCCAGTTATAAGTATTCCACGGGGTTGATGCTGATGACAGCCTACGCCTGTTCCATTGGCGGTGTGTTCACCCCCATTGGCACACCTCCAAATATCATCATGATAGGTTTTCTTGATCAGTTGGCCCCCGATGCCCCTTCGGTATCGTTCTTCCAGTGGATGATCTGGGGCGCAGTAGCCATGATATGTTATTTCATCCTGGCCTACGTGGTGTTGTGGCGTATGTTTCGTTCCGATGTTGACCATATCGAGGGTGCTCAGCAGTTCATACAAAAGTATGTCGACTCCTTAGGTCCGTGGACGCGGGCTCAGAAAAACACCCTCATAGCCTTTGGCGTGGCCGTTTCTCTTTGGGTGGCTCCCAGTGTGCTGAGTATTGTTTTCGGTTCTCAGTCCGATGAGATGAAATTTTACGATAGTCATTTCCCCGAGGCCACAGCTGCCCTGATTGGTGCTCTGCTCCTCTTCCTGTTGCCCGTTGATCTGAAGAAGGGTGAGATGACCTTGAGTTGGAAGGACGGAGTGGAGGGAGTAGAGTGGGGCACTCTGTTGCTCTTCGGCGGTGGTCTGGCCATGGGAGCCATGATGTACACCACCGGACTGTCTGAATGGGTTGGCTCAGGCATCAAGGAACTGTTGGGCGGCAACCCGCCGGAATGGATGTTTGTGGGCTTATTCTGCGTCATTGCCTTGTTGCTCTCCGAGCTCACCTCACACACCGCTTCCACCAACCTCGTAGCCCCCATAGCCATCGGTGCCGCCGTGTCGCTGGGCTTCAGTCCCATTCCCGTAGCCATCGGCATAGCCTTGTCTTCGTCTCTCGGCTTTATGATGCCCGTGTCCACACCCCCCAATGCCATCGTCTATGCTTCCGGCTATGTGCCCATCACCAAGATGATAAAGTCCGGAGCCATCATCGACCTCATAGGCATACTGCTGGTCACCATTCCAGTAGTGTTGCTGGTAGTGAAGTGGGTAATGGGAATATGAGAGTAGCGCTGACAAAGAACGAAAATACCACCTTGATATATGCTAGTAAAAACATACTGTGCGGCGGTCAACGGACTGGAGGTCACTACAGTGACCATAGAGGTGAGCATCACCCGTGGCGTGCTGTTTCATCTCACAGGACTGGGCGATGAGACCGTGCGTGAGAGTCGCGACCGCATAGCCGCTGCCCTCATGAACAACGGTTACCGCTTCCCTGTGGCAGACATCACCATCAACATGGCGCCAGCCGACATACGCAAGGAGGGCAGCGGTTACGACCTGCCCCTGGCCATCGGACTGCTGGCAGGCAATGGCAATATGCAGAACAGCATGTTGCAAGACTATATGCTCGTAGGTGAACTGGGTCTCGATGGCACCCTGCAGCCCATCCGTGGTGCCCTGCCCATAGCCATACGCGCCCGTGCACAGCATTTCAAGGGACTGATAGTGCCCAGGCAGAACATCCGCGAGGCAGCCGTGGTCAACAACCTCGACGTGTATGGCATGGAGCATATCACCGAGGTCATCGACTTCCTCAACGGAGCCGAGGGCTTCGAACCTACTCGTATCGATACCCGCCGGGAGTTTTACGAGCAGCAGAGCCATTTCGACCTCGACTTTGCCGATGTGCGTGGCCAGGAGAGTGTGAAGCGAGCCTTGGAGGTGGCGGCTGCCGGCGGTCACAACCTCATTATGATAGGTCCGCCGGGCAGTGGCAAGTCGATGATGGCCAAGCGTCTGCCCAGCATACTGCCGCCCCTGTCGCTCTCAGAGAGTCTGGAGACCACACAGATACACAGCGTGGCGGGCAAGTTAGGCCGGAACATGAGTCTCATCTCTCAGCGTCCCTTCCGCAGCCCTCACCACACTATCTCCCAGGTGGCCCTCGTGGGTGGCGGTTCCAATCCCCAGCCCGGAGAGATATCCCTGGCCCACAACGGCGTGCTCTTCGCCGATGAGTTGCCTGAATTCAACAAACCCACCCTCGAAGTGCTGCGCCAGCCCCTTGAGGACCGCAAGATCACCATCTCCCGCGCCAAGTACACCACCGAGTTTCCGTGCAGTTTCATGTTTGTCGCCTCGATGAACCCCTGCCCCTGCGGCTATTATGGCGACCCCACCCACACCTGCGTGTGCACCCCTGGGCAGATACAGCGTTATATGAACAAGATTAGCGGTCCGCTGCTCGACCGCATAGACATCCAGTGCGAGATAGCTGCCGTGCCCTTCGCTCAACTCTCTCAGATGGAGCCGGGCGAACCGTCAGCAGTCATCCGCGAGCGCGTCATTGCCGCCCGCAGGATTCAAGAGGAGCGTTTCCGTCCCTTCAAGGGCATCCACTGCAATGCCATGATGACCGAGCGCATGATACACCAGTTTGCTGAGCCCGACGAAAAGTCGCTCCAGCTCCTCCGTATGGCGATGGAGCGCCTGAAGCTCTCCGCCCGCGCCTACAACAGAATACTGAAGGTGGCCCGCACCATCGCCGACCTCGAAGGCTCAGAGAAAGTCCAGAGCCATCATATCTCCGAGGCAGTAGGATACCGCAACCTCGACCGTGGCGACTGGGCTGAGAGGGGGATATGAGATTCAATAAGGTGTAAGAGAATAAACGACCTTCTTCTCATTAAATGAGAATATAAGAGGGATATAAATTTCATCACTCAGATCATTCATCTCCCCGTTTTTCGCACTGGCTGCGAAGAACGGGGAGCTTTTTAATCAATGCCTTGTTTAAGAAAAAACAAAGAAAATACAAAAAAAACTTATAAATTGTTTTTGTTTTGCAAAAATATGTTTACTTTTGTGACCGACTATTCTAAGATTATAACATTCTATAAACTAACAAATACTTATTATGAACAGAAAACTACACAATCCTTTCCTGGCAAGGGCCGTCATGACGATTCTTGCCGTTCTTGCCTGCTTAGGCACGGTGAGGGCAGATGAAGTGACGATTGGTGACGGAGGTACCTCTTCTAGTGCGTTTCTGCCCACCTTTGACTTCTACAATTATTCCCTGACCCAGCAGATCTACACTGCCACAGAACTTGGCGCAGCAGGTACCATTACCTCCATTGCCTTTAAGAATACTACGGACGGAACAGATTACACCAGAAACTTGAAAGTGTATATCCAACATTCCGACAAAGAGCAGTTCAGTGGTGGTGACTGGGTTCCAATGAGTGAGTCCGATCTGGTGTTCTCCGGTGATGTGACATTTACCGTTGGTGAGTGGGTAACACTTGATTTCGACACGCCTTTCGTATATGACGGTTCGTCAAATATCGTTCTTTGTGTGGCTGATAACACAGGAAGTTATCAGCAATCTCCACATATTGCCTGTCTGACTTTTTCTGCAGAAAGCATGGCAATATACGCCTATAGAGATGATGGGTCTTACGATGTTACCGCCCCGGGCGTAAACGGCACCGTTTCGAACGCAAAGAACCAGATTCTTCTGGTCAAGGGCGCGCTTCCCACTTGTCTGAAACCTTCAGGACTGGCACTCGTTGGTGAGCCGACATACAATTCCGCACAGTTGAGCTGGACACCGGGTTCTGAGGGTCAGGATGCATGGCAGCTCTGCCTGAACGGCGACGAGAGCAACCCGATTGATGCCAACAGCAATCCCTTCACCCTGACAAACCTCACAGCTGAGACAACCTACACCGTGAAGGTGCGCGCTAACTGCGGCGGCGGCGATGTAAGTAGTTGGAGCGATGAAATCAGCTTCACTACTCCGGAGCAGTTCCTGAAACCAACAGACGTATCTGCATCCAATATCACCATCAATACGGCAGAAGTCAGTTGGACAGGAGATGCCCCCAGTTATAACCTGCGCTACAGAACCTTTACCGAGGGCGATCAGGTAATGTTTGAAGGTTTCGAGGGACTGGATTCCAATACCCTGCCCGAAGGTTGGACCACTATCGATGCCGACGGTGACGGCCAAGCCTGGTACATATTCACTCCCAATGGCAATGAGGATGATAATGGAAATCCGTGGGTGTTTGATGAATCATGTGCTACGTCTGCAAGTTACAATAACGGTGCACTTACTCCTGACAACTGGCTTGTCACTCCACAAATTGAGCTTAACGGCATAATGCATGTATGGCTGCGTGCTCAGGATCCCGACTGGACTGATGAGAATTTTGCCATCTACCTCTCTACCACCGGTGCCAACGTGGCTGACTTCACCACAGTCCTGGTTCCCGAGACAACAGCAACGGGTGAGTATGTGGAGTTTACTGTAAACCTGTGTGAATACGCAGGACAGCAGGGATACATCGCGTTCCGCCACTTTGACTGCACAGACATGTTCCGCTTGAATGTAGACAACTTCTCTATCAACAGCGTGGTATTTGGCGACTGGATGTCTTTCAATGGTGTGCAAAGCCCGTTCATCCTTGGTGCTCTTGCAGAGAACACTGGCTATCAGGTACAGGTGCAGGGCGTTTATGCCGACGGACAAAGCCAGTGGACAGGAACAACCTTCAAGACCCTGTCTACTAATCCTATAGCAACCGATGTTACTGTGACACCTTCCCATACCTCAGCAGAGATAAGCTGGACGGGCAGCAGCGACAGCTACGAAGTGAAGTACAGGACCGCTGCACACACAGGTGATGAAATATTCTTCGAAGATTTCGAGTCGGGTATAGGCGACTGGACTACCTCTAATACTGTTAGTGGCAGCGGTGTCCAGAACGGTGTTGGTGTCGACGGTGGAAGTTGCTTCGGCTTTAAATGGACATCAAATCCCCCGCAGTATCTCATCTCTCCGGAACTTAGTATCACAGAAGAGGCATTATTGAGTGTATCTTGTAAGAATCGCAGTACTTCGTATGGAATGGAATCATTCAAATTAGGATATTCAACCACTACAAATAGTATTGATGACTTCACATGGGGTAACAAGATCAATGTAAGCAATGACACAGACTGGCATATCTACAAGCTGGCTGTGCCCGCAAGCACAAAGTACATCTCGATACAGTGCACTTCTGATGATGTATATTATTTGTTAGTTGACAATATCAGCATCAATGAAATAATTCCTGCTACTGAGTGGAACACAGTCACTACCACCGAGACGTCCGTAGAACTGACCGGCTTGGAGATGGACACCGAGTACGAGTATCAGATTATCGGCATTACGAATGGCACTCCCAATGAGGGAACAGTAATAGCCTCGTTCACCACCCTGGGTCAGAACAACAAGATATTTACCACGGCTGGTAACTGGGACGATGCCGACAACTGGTATCCCGTGGGCGTTCCTGCTGCCTCTGCAGACGTTACCATCAAGGCCGACGCTATAATACCGAGCGGAGTGGTGGCAACAGCCAAGAACGTAGAGATAGACGGTGGTAGCCTCACCATCAAGGACGGTGGTCAGCTCATCCACTACAATGAAGGCGTGATAGCCACCGTGGAGAAGAACATCA
>OMSQ01000175.1 GCA_900313805.1 uncultured Prevotella sp.
CCAACCTCCTGTCGCCACTCGTTGACGCGCAAGGAGTCCAGTAAGGGACAATTGAACTGGGTTCCGTATTTCTGTGGACGGCCTTCGCGAATGTCAATGCGGTCTTTCGTCGCAGCCAAGTAGGCAGGGGCTAAATCGCCTCGGCGAACTGCTTCCTCCAACTGTGAGAGAAAATGCTTGATGCGACCCAAGTCGCTGTGCTGGATAACCAACCAGACGGCTTGCGACGCGAAGTCGCCCACTTTCGACTTCCTGGGGTAGCCAGTTTCCGACAATATCCGGCTTACCAACTGCAAATTGGTGCTGTCCGTATCCATCGTCCGTCGTGCCAACTTCTCAATACGCTCAGGGGATTCCGTGCGCTTGTTAGAGGCAAGGAACCACAGCATGCGGTCGTACTGGTCGCGTTCGAAAATCCACTCTAAATATTGCTTCTGGGCGAGGTCGTAGCCCCACTTGCGCTGGCGCACCTCGAATGTGTCGCGTAACTGCGGAATTGTCGAGGGTATCGGCTCCTCATAGAAATCCGGCTCCATCCTGACGCGGTGGCTGAGATAGTCGAGAGCCGCCGCATCGTTGTGTATGCCCATCATCTTTTTCGCCACCGTCGACAGATGGCTCGGGAGGATGAAGCGATCCTCAGTAAATGCCAAGTCGTATGTTTGCTTCGCTTCTGCGTACAAGCCGTCATCCATGAGAGAGTCGGCATGGAAGATCAACGCCCAGTAGTCGTTTTGAGAGGAGGGCGCAGTATGACAGCCATTCCCCTTCATCCTTCTCAGCGTCAGCTTTCGGAGATGCTCCAATGTGCTGCCAGCCATCTCTATGTTGTGTGGGTCGCTCACGTCCCAATGATATCGCCCAAATGTCGGAAACTTCTTTGATTCGCTTTGCAGCACATAGACAAATCCCTTTGTCCGCCCATCACTCAGATAGCGGTCGATGCAGATGATACGCATGTTCTTCTTCGACACCACGACATTGCGCCATACCATATCTTCAGTCTGACGTGTTGGCTTCTCAAAGAGGAACGTATTGTTGACGTACAGCTCGCCTTTCTGGCCTATGAATGCGTCTGGCTGTGTCGCTATATAGTCCTTGCAGGCAAACTGATATGTAGCCATGTCTACACCGTCGAGCCAACGCAGGGTATCGACCAGGAAAGGTAGTTCCTTCCTGACGCTTGTGTCGAACCTCTCGGCCTCTGTCACTTTCTTCGTCTGGCAGGCAGAAAACGATACCGCCATACCCAACAACAGGAAAAGCCATTTCCTATAATTCTGAACCTTCTTCATGCTCGAACGATAATGTAAATGCACAGCCTCCGTCTCATTCCACTCCCTTGCTCTTCAATATTCTTACGATGTCGTCGAAACTCTTCATGTCGCCAATCTCTTCGGGCTCCAGACTGATGCTGAACGCTTCTTCCAAGTCGGCCACAAGGTTCAACTGACCCATGGAATCCCACTCCGCACAGGTCTGCTGCGATATGCTCTTGTCTGCTGCGTCCAACTCGAAGGTCTCTTTCAAGATATCCAAAATCTTTTCTTCCATGACTTCTCTCATTTGATGGTTATTCGATAATAATCCTCTACTGTGGTCTTGGCATCATTCAGGAGCAGCTTATAGGTCTTCACTCCATCTTCGCCTGATGATATGCACTCAAAACCGCACTTGTCGTAAAAACCAGACACTCGTGAGTTCTTTGCCGTAGGTATGTACTTGGCGCTCAACTCTCTTATTCCCATTTCTTTCAATAGCGAAAGGATGGTCTTTAAAAAGGCAAACTCTATGCCTTTGCCCAATATACGGCAACTTAATAGCAACGTGTCTATCTCACTGCCGTTGACCATGATGCAACCGGTGATGCCGTTGTCGCCAAACTTGTCCGACACGCTCAGACTCCAGACCTTCCAGCCGGCAGCTGTAAATCGGCGTATGTCTGCATCTGTATACCGCCTGGTCGTCAGATTGAACTGATTGGTTTTCTGACTCAACTGGGCTATGCGCTTGATATTGAATTCATTGGCTCGCTCTATGGTTAATGCCATTCCCAAATTGCGCAGATAGTCGGTGTAGTCGGTGTATTTAAGCAACTCCTTCTCTCGCGAGGCTTTCGCACGGTAATGTTGTGTCTTCTTCCTGTCCTCATCTGTCACACTATAGACTTTGAAGTATTCATCTGCTAATTGCTTGAAAAAAACAGGTATGTCGTATGGAGGTGTTGGGAAATCGGGCACAGACACCATGGGCAGCATCTGTCTCACCAGTTCTCTTTCGGCAGGACTGTCATCGACAAATACTATACTGTCTAAGCCTATATTCAGTTCATCTGCTATCTCCCTTATGTTTGTCGCCTTGTCGGTCCAGTTTATACGGTAGGTGGCAAAATGATGCTTCTTCAGAACCATGAACGGGTTCTTTTCCCAAACTTCCATCACATCCCGCTCGTCGTTCTTTGAACAGATGGTCAGTACCACTCCGCTTCGTGACAGTTCCAATAATGCTTCCTGAAAGAACTGAAATGCGTTGCCGGGGTAGTCGCCTCCGATCTTGATACCTTCTACTCCCTCTTCTCCAAGCACGCCTCCCCACAAGGTGTTGTCTAAATCGAGCACCAGACATTTCTTGCGTATCAGTGCTATGCTCTCCTCCTTACGCGAAAACCATGCCTTGAACTCTCTATGCAAGGCTGGATTCAATCCCATCTGCGAGAGAAAATAGTATTTCCAGTCTATGAGTTGCTCACGGGGGTAGCGACTGGTAAAATCGCTGAAGTCTATGACCTTCAGATTCGGATACTGCTCAGCTAGTGTGTAAAGTGACTTGTTATAGTCGCCTATTGCTGTCTGCAGCCTGTGGTCGTCGTCTGCAAAAGGTACTGCATAGACCCTTTCCATTGTCAGCGCAATAACTGTCTTCTCTGACTCTATCTGGGTCATGGCATACTGCAGCTTCTCTGAATAATGCTCTATCTCTGCCGACAGAATGCCATGATCCAGTCTTATGGGCACTTGGTAGAACCACACGTAGACTTCTGCGTCTGCGGGTATCTCGCTTAGGTCATCGTAGCCAGAAAAACGATAACCCTTTGGAAAAAAACGCTCTATGGTGGTGTTTCGGAAAACGTATCTGCTCATCTATTCTGTTATTGTTGCTGGTGACTCTGCTATTTCGATTAACCCCACATCTTTGTTATACATGAAACTGACTCGGCATCCGCTGATGGCAGTAGCTCTTGACGGCTTGCTCACCTGAACGTAATGCTCTCTGCGCAGTTCTGCTATTGCCTCTTCTATGTCGTCTACTTCATAGCAGGTGTGGTATGGTGTCACTCCGCTCTTTTCCAGTATTTTGCATATCGGCGAGGTAGCATCCACAGGCTCCACCAGTTCTATCAGGGGCATGCCAGCCTTCTTCAGCCAACAGATATTCACGTTCTGCACAGGGTCGTGTGTGGTCACACTCCTCGTGTAGCCTCCGTGCTCGTACACCTTGGCTGTCTTGGCTATGTCTTTCACGGCTATGCCGATATGGTGGAACCGAAAACTACTCAGCATGTTTCAATATTCTATAACGGGTGAAATGGTACACTTGTTGAACACTATATTAGCTGTTGCCCAACTCAGTCCCGCTCCGAAACCACTCATGATGACCCGATGACCGTCACGTAACTTGTCGTGAAGCTCTGATACTATGGTCAGGGGCACGGATGTGGAACTGGTATTGCCGTATTTCTGTATGCAGTAGGGCACTTTCGCCGGGTCGAACTTCAATTTCCTGGTGAAGAAGTCGGTCATGAATTTATTGGCCTGGTGAAAGACTAACCAGTCTACATCCTCAAAGGTACAGCCCGACTCTTCCAGTATCTCCTTGATGCTCTTGGGCACTCGCTTCATGGCAAAGTTGAATACCGCCATGCCGTCCATAAACACTTCCAGACCGTTTCTGATGTTCCCGTCTTCTTCTTCTCTCTCTATGCACGACTCGGCAGTAATCTTGTTTCTCATGCCATCACGTATAATGACGGCATCACGACCGGAACCGTCGCTCTTCAAAATGAAGGTGGAGGGGGCAAAGTCGCCTTTCTCAACGAGTGTGGCTGTGGCACCGTCGCCATAGAGGGGCCAGTCTACTTTGTCACGCCTGTTCACTATCTTGGAGAAGGTCTCGCCGTCAAGGAGTAACACTCTGTGCACTCCCTTCATAGAGGCGTAGGCAAAGGCGGCACTCAGGGCAAAGATGTATCCCGAGCAACCAAGACTCAGGTCCATACACAACGTGTCGGTAGACAAGCCTAACCTGTGCTGGAGCAGTGGGGCTGTTGCCGGTATTCTGTAGTCTGACGTCTGACTCATGAAGAGGAGCACGTCTATGCTCGCGGGGTCGATGCTGTTGTCTTCTAATAACTTCTC
>OMSQ01000176.1 GCA_900313805.1 uncultured Prevotella sp.
ACCATAGATATAGGTCAATGCGATTTCGCCACGCTTGTTCTGGGGCAAATCTACTCCAACAATTCTTATTGCCATTTGTTTGAAAAATGATTGAAATTAAATGATTTTTAGGTTAACCCTGACGCAGTTTGTACTTAGGGTTCTTCTTGTTGATAACGAACAGCCTACCCTTCCTGCGAACTATCACGCAGTCGGGAGTACGCTTCTTTAATGATGCTCTAGTCTTCATAATATATTCAATAGTTTACTTGTATCTGAATACTATCCTGCCCTTCGTGAGGTCGTAAGGGCTCATCTCCACCTTCACTTTGTCGCCCGGGAGTATCTTGATATAGTGCATGCGCATTTTGCCCGATATGTGGGCAGTGATCTGCACACTATTCTCCAACTCCACGCGAAACATTGCGTTTGAAAGTGCCTCTACTATAGTGCCATCCATCTCGATGGCCGATTGCTTTGCCATATTTTCTCTATGCTTAGTTGGTCTCTATCCACTCAAAGGTCGAAAGCACCTCTGCCTTGCCACGGCGCACAGCCATGGTGTGCTCGAAGTGTGCCGCCGGTTTCCCATCGCGGGTACGTATGCTCCAGCGGTCTTCATCCATATACACGGCCTTGTCGCCCATGGTAATCATCGGCTCAATGGCGATACACATGCCCGCCTTGAGCATCTTGCCGTTGGCACGGCGCCCGTAGTTGGGCACCTGGGGCTCCTCGTGCATCTCCTTGCCGATACCATGACCGGTGAGCTCACGCACCACCCCGTAGCCGCAGGCCTCGCAGTGCGACTGCACCGCCCAGCCTATGTCGCCCACATGCCTGCCAGCCTGAGCCTGCTCTATGCCCAGATACAGGGCTTGGCGGGTCTCCTCGAGCAGACGCTGCACCTCTGCGCTCACCTCACCCACACAGAAAGTATAGGCAGAGTCGCCACAGAATCCGTTGAGCAGCGTGCCGCAGTCCACCGACACGATGTCACCCTCCTTCAGCACCACCTTTTCACTCGGAATGCCATGCACCACCACATCGTTGACCGACGTGCAGATGCTGGCAGGAAAAGGAGCGCCGTAGGGGTTAGGGAAGCCCTTGAACGTGGGCGTGGCACCATGGTCGCGGATGAACTCCTCAGCCACACGGTCCAGCTCCAGCGTAGACACCCCTGGGCGTATATGTTTACCCACTTCGGCAAGCGTGGCACCGACGAGCCGGTTCGCTTGCCTCATGAGTTCGATTTCATCTTCCGTTTTGAGATAGATACTCATCCCGATGGAATATGTCAATATGCCGAAACGGCTCCGTTGCCCCTGGTATGACCGGCCTTGAGCAGACCGTCATAGTGGCGCATCATCAGATGGCTCTGTATCTGCTGCAGCGTGTCAATCACCACACCCACGAGGATGAGGAGCGACGTGCCGCCAAAGAACTGTGCAAAGCCCTGCTGCACATTGAGCATGCCAGCCAGAGCAGGCATGATGGCAATGAAGGCAATGAACAGTGAACCAGGCAGGGTGATGCGCGACATCACAGTGTCGATATACTCAGCAGTGGGCTTACCAGGCTTTACACCGGGTATGAAGCCATTGTTGCGCTTCATGTCCTCGGCCATCTGGGTGGGGTTGAGAGTGATGGCAGTGTAGAAGTAGGTGAAGGCAATGATGAGCAGTGCGAACACTATGTTGTACAGCAGCGAGGTGTGATCCATGAGCGAACGCATCACATAGCTGGTACTGTCAGAAGAGTACTGTACGATGGCCAGGGGGATGAACATCAGGGCCTGAGCGAAGATGATAGGCATCACATTGGCAGCAAAGAGCTTGAGGGGGATGTACTGACGTGCACCGCCATAAGTCTTGTTGCCCTGCACTCTCCTGGCATACTGCACCGGCACCTTGCGCACAGCCTGCGTGAGCAGTATCGCAGCGCAGACCACGGCAAAGAGTATGAGCAGCTCGATGATGAACATCACCAGACCGCCACCGCTGATGGCGGTGAAGCGAGAAGTGAGTTCCTGCATGAACGCCTGGGGCAGACGGGCGATGATACCTATCATGATGATGAGGGAGATACCGTTGCCCACACCCTTGTCGGTGATACGCTCACCCAGCCACAGTATGAACATACTACCAGCAGCCAGTATGATGGTGGCAGGCACCATGAATACCGACCAGGAGATGCCGGATGCCAGGGCTCCGCCCGACTGCATCTTCAGGTTGATGAGGTAAGAGGGAGCCTGGAAGAGCAGGATGGCCACAGTCAGGATACGTGTGTACCAGTTGATCTTCTTCCTGCCGCTCTCACCCTCTCTCTGCATCTTCTGGAAGTAGGGCACAGCCACAGCCAACAGCTGCATCACGATCGAAGCCGAGATATAGGGCATGATACCCAGGGCAAAGATCGACGCATTTGAGAAGGCGCCACCGGAGAACATGTCAAGCAGCGACATCAGACCACCCTCGGTCTGCTGCTGCAAGTCCTTAAGCATCGTTGGGTCAATGCCTGGGAGTACTACAAACGAGCCAAAACGATAGATGGCCGTAAATAGGACGGTGATGAGGATGCGCTTGCGCAGATCCTCCACCTTCCAGATGTTCTTCAGTGTCTCAATAAACTTTTTCATTTACTTAGATAATTGTTGCGTTACCACCAATTGCCTTGATTGCCTCCTCAGCCTTCTTTGAGAAAGCATGAGCCTCTACGTCAATCTTGACAGTGAGTTCACCGTTACCCAGCACCTTCACCAGTTCCTTGCCGTTGGTCAGACCTGCATTCACCAGTTCCTGGATACCAATCTTGGTGAGCTCGCGAGTCTCAGCCAGCTTCTGCAAAGTAGACAGGTTCACTGCGAAGTACTCCTTGTGGTTGATGTTCTTGAAGCCAGACTTCGGTACTCTGCGCTGTAGAGGCATCTGACCACCTTCGAAACCTATCTTTCTCTTGTATCCCGAGCGTGCCTTGGCACCCTTGTGACCGCGAGTAGAGGTACCGCCGAGACCCGAACCGGGACCGCGACCTATACGACGGCGTGAGTGTGTGCTGCCAGCAGCGGGAGTTAGATTATGTAATTTCATAATTCTTGTCGTTAGTGTTAAAAAGTTAGTGTATTAGTCCTCTACCACAGTCACCAAGTGACGCACCTTGCGTATCATTCCGCGTACCGAGGGGTTGTCCTCCACCTCTACTGTCTGACCGATCTTCCTCAGTCCGAGCAGTGAAAGGGTGTCTTTCTGGTCTACCGGATAGCCTATCTTGCTCTTTATCTGCTTGATTTTGATTTTTGCCATGATATATGCCTCCTTTATCCTCTAAATACTTTTTCCATACTGATACCACGGTCGTGAGCCACGCTGTATGCATCACGTATCTCAGCCAGTGCGTTGATAGTGGCCTTCACCAGGTTGTGGGGGTTGGAAGAACCCTTCGACTTTGCCAGCACGTCTGTGATGCCGGCGCTCTCGAGCACGGCACGCATAGCACCACCGGCCACCATACCTGTACCAGGAGCTGCGGGACGCAGGAACACCCTTGCACCACCGTAAGCCATCTCTATCTCGTGAGGAATGGTACCTTTGAGCACATGCACCTTCACCAGGTTCTTCTTGGCAGCTTCCTTGCCCTTCTCTATGGCGGCAGTCACCTCACCAGCCTTGCCGAGGCCCCAGCCGATGATGCCCTTGCCGTCGCCTACTACGACGATGGCGGCGAAGGTAAACGTACGTCCACCCTTGGTCACCTTGGTAACGCGGTTGATGGCCACCAGGCGATCCTTTAACTCTACTTCAGTATTGATTTTTACTTTGTTGATTGCCATAATCGCTTAAAATTTAAGTCCTCCCTTACGAGCGGCGTCAGCCAGTTGCTTCACTCTGCCATGATAGAGGTAGCCGTTGCGGTCGAACACCACAGCAGTGATGCCGGCAGCCAGAGCCTTCTCTGCCACAAGTTCACCCACCTTCTCGGCCTGCTGTATCTTCGGCATGCTTTCCATACCCAGCGAAGAGGCAGAAGCCAGAGTGGTTCCAGTGAGGTCGTTAATTATCTGTACGTAAATCTGCTTGTTGCTGCGGAACACGGTCATGCGCGGACGCTCAGCAGTGCCATTTACCTTCTTACGAATTCTGTACTTTATCTTGATCCGTCTTTCTACTTTCTTTGTTGTCATAGTTCTTCAATCGTTAAAGTTATTTAGCTGAAGCCGACTTACCCGACTTTCTGCGTATCACCTCACCCTTGAAGAGGATACCCTTGCCCTTATAAGGCTCCGGCATACGGAAAGAGCGGATTTTTGCACAGATGAGTCCGAGCAACTGCTTGTCGCACGACTCGAGAATGATTTGCGGATTCTGGTTTCTCTCCGACTTTGTCTCAACCTTCACCTCAGGTGGCAGTTGTATGAAGATGGGGTGAGTGTATCCCAGTGCAAACTCGATGAGGTTGCCCTGATTTGACACGCGGTAGCCCACGCCCACCAGTTCCATGTGCTTCTTGAAGCCTTCGCTCACGCCCACTACCATGTTGTTCACAAGCGAGCGGTACAGACCGTGGAAGGCCTGCTTCTGCTTCACGTTCACAGGACTGTTCTCGTCTATCTCAAATACCAGGTGTCCGTTCTCTTCCTTCATCTTGATGGAGGAGTCGATCTTCTGAGAGAGTTCACCCTTCGGACCCTTCACGGTCACAACACCGTCCTTCTGTGTCACAGTGACACCAGCGGGGATGACTATGGGAAGTTTACCTATTCTTGACATGTGAAACCCTCCTATTAATATACGAAGCAGAGCACCTCACCACCTATCTTCAGGTCGCGAGCCTCTTTGTCCGTCATTACACCCTTGGATGTGGATACGATAGCGATACCCAGTCCGTTTATTACTCTCGGCATGTCCTTGTAGCCGGTGTACCGGCGCAGACCCGGACGCGACACCCTCTCCAGGTGCTTGATAGCGTTGGTCTTGTTCACAGGGTCATACTTCAGGGCCACCTTTATGCTGCCCTGAGGACCATCCTCTACGAATTTGTAATTGAGGATGTATCCTTTGTCGAAGAGGATCTTAGTGATCTCTTTCTTCAAGTTCGAGGCGGGCACCTCCACCACGCGGTGATGTGCCATGATAGCATTGCGAAGCCTCGTCAGATAATCTGCAATTGGATCTGTCATAAATATTTTAAAGTTTAATTAATCGGGACTGCCCCGACAATATTAAAAAATAGCCTTTCTTCTCTGCTTTACCAGCTGGCCTTCTTCACGCCCGGTATGAGACCGGCTGATGCCATCTCACGGAACTGGATACGGGAGAGTCCGAACTGGCGCATGTAACCCTTCGGACGTCCGGTTATCTTACAGCGGTTGTGCAGGCGGATGGGGTTGGCGTTGCGAGGTATGCTCTGCAGTTTGCGAGCTGCCTCATAAGCCTCTGCGGGGTCGTCGGTAGTAGCGATCACCTTCTTCAGTTGAGCACGCTTCTCAGCATAGCGTGCCACCAGGCGGGCTCTCTTCACCTCGCGGGCCTTCATTGATTCCTTTGCCATGTCGTAATAGTATTATTTAGCGTTTTTAAAAGGCAGACCGAAAGCCTTGAGCAGGGCGAAGCCCTCCTCGTCAGTCTTGGCAGAAGTCACGAAAGTGATGTTCATACCCTGTATGCGGTCTATGCTGTCGATATTGATCTCGGGGAAGATAATCTGCTCCTCCACACCCATGGTGTAGTTTCCACGGCCGTCAAACTTGCTCTCGATACCCTTGAAGTCACGGATACGGGGCAGTGCTATGCGCACCAGCTTCTCGAGGAACTCGTACATACGCTCCCTGCGCAGAGTCACCATCACACCGATGGGCATCTTCTTACGCAGCTTGAAGTTGGCGATATCCTTCTTTGAGAAGGTGGCCACAGCCTTCTGTCCGGCGATGGCGGTTATCTCGTTGATGGCCACGTCGACAATCTTCTTGTCCTGAGTGGCATCTCCCAGACCCTGGTTTATCACTATCTTCTTGAGCACGGGCACCTGCATAGCCGAAGTGTACTTGAACTGCTTCATCAGTGCAGGAGCTATCTCATCCTGATATACTTTCTTTAACTGTGCTGTATTCATTACTTAATCTCCTCTCCTGATTTTTTAGCGATACGTACCTTCTTTCCGTCCTCGGTCACCTTGATGCCCACGCGAGTGGCCTTACCGCTCTTGGGGTCTATCAGGCTCAGGTTAGAGATATGGATAGGAGCCTCCATCTTGACGATGCCGCCCTGAGGGTGCTTTGCAGATGGTTTGGAGTGCTTTGACACCATGTTCACGCCCTCCACTATGGCACGCTCCTTCTCTCTGAGCATTTTCAGCACTTTGCCAGTCTTGCCTTTGTCCTCACCGGAGGTGACAATCACTGTATCGTTTTTCTTGATATGAAACTTAGCCATTGCTTTTTCTCTTGGTTTAATTGTTTAAAGTACCTCGGGGGCCAGCGACACCACCTTCATGTTCACGGCACGCAGTTCACGGGCCACGGGACCGAAGATACGGCTGCCGCGCAGTTCACCTGCATTGTTGAGCAGCACACAGGCGTTGTCATCGAAGCGGATGTACGAACCGTCGGCGCGGCGCACCTCTTTCTTCGTTCTCACGATGAGAGCCTTGGATACTGTACCCTTCTTGATATCACTAGAAGGAATCACGTTCTTCACGGTGACCACAATCACGTCGCCCACGCTGGCGTAGCGACGGCCGGTACCGCCGAGCACTCTGATACAGAGAGCCTCACGAGCTCCACTGTTATCACACACTGTCAGTCTTGATTCTGTCTGTATCATAATTACTTAGCTTTTTCGATGATTGACACTAATCTCCACCTCTTGGTCTTGCTCAGGGGGCGTGTCTCCATGATGAGCACTGTGTCACCCACATTGGCCTCCTGCTTCTCGTCGTGAGCGTGGTATTTCTTTGTTTTCTTTACGAACTTGCCGTATATCGGGTGCTTCTCCTTAAACTCAGAGGCAATAACAATGGTTTTTTCCATCTTGTTGCTGATGACCACACCCTGTCTTGTCTTTCTTAAATTTCTTGTTTCCATGAGTGCCATTGTTATTTATTGAGTTCTCTTTGGCGCAGCACGGTCTTCATGCGTGCGATGTCCTTCTTAACCGCTCTCAGCTGCATGGGGTTCTCCAGCGGCGTGATGGCGTGATTGAGCTTCATCTGGTGCAGCCGGGTCTCCTCACTCTCTATTCTCTCCACCAGGTCTTTGGTCTCGAGCTCTTTTATCTCATTGATTTTCATAGCTTAAGCGTTTTTATCGTAGTCGCGTCTTACAACAAACTTAGTTTTCACGGGCAGTTTCTGAGCAGCCAGGCGCAGAGCCTCTTTTGCTATGTCGAAACTTACTCCCTCTACTTCGAAGAGTATGCGTCCGGGGGTCACGGGAGCCACCCATCCTGCGGGGTCACCCTTACCTTTACCCATACGCACGTCAGCAGGCTTGCGGGTGATAGGCTTGTCAGGGAAGATACGTATCCACACCTGTCCTTCACGGTTCATGCGGCGGTTCACAGCCACACGCGCAGCCTCTATCTGTCTACTGTCTATCCATTTTGCCTCGAGGGTCTTTATGCCGAAGCTTCCGAAAGCCAGTTCTGTACCCCTGTGGGCGTTGCCTTTGTTGCCACGTCCGTCCTGAGGTCTTCTATATCTTACTCTTTTTGGCTGTAACATGATTGTCTACTTTTTTAACGGTTATTGTTTCTCTTACGGCCACCTCTGTTAGGACGTCCGCCACCAGCGGGACGGCTGTTCTGCTTCTCCTGTGCGAAGTTGGGTGCCAGGTCTACCTTTCCGTAAACCTCACCGCGGCAAATCCACACCTTGATGCCGAGCAGTCCCACCTTGGTGAGTGCCTCTGCCTGGCAGTAGTCCACGTCAGCGCGGAAGGTGTGCAGAGGTGTACGGCCCTCTTTGTACATCTCGCTGCGTGCTATCTCGGCGCCGTTGAGGCGACCGCTGATCTGCACCTTAATGCCTTCTGCCTGTGCGCGCATGGTGTTCTGGATAGCCATCTTGATGGCGCGGCGGTAGGCCATCTTGCCTTCCACCTGGCGTGCTATGCGCTGTGCCACGATGTTGGCATCCAGCTCAGGACGCTTCACCTCATAGATGTTTATCTGCACCTCTTTGCCGTAGAGCTTCTTCAACTCTTCCTTCAGCTTGTCCACGTCTTGTCCACCCTTGCCTATCACGATACCCGGGCGTGCTGTGCACACGGTGATGGTGATGAGCTTCAGTGTACGTTCTATCACGATGCGTGAGACATCAGCGTTCTCAAGCCTCTTGCTCAGATACTTACGGATTTTCTGGTCTTCTACCAAGTTGTCGCCGTAGTTCTTGCCACCAAACCAGTTGGAGTCCCATCCGCGGATGATACCGAGGCGGTTGCTTATTGGATTAACTTTCTGTCCCATGCTTTATTCGTTTGCTGTGTTTTTACTATCCACGAAGAGTGTCACGTGATTGCTGCGCTTGCGGATGCGGTATCCGCGGCCCTGGGGTGCGGGGCGCATGCGCTTCATGGTCACGCCCTCGTCCACGAAGACACGGCTCACAACCAGTTCGCCGGCCTCTGCCTTGCGGTCATTCTTCTGTTCCCAGTTTGCGATGGCCGAGCGGAGAAGTTTCTCCACGTCGATGGCTGCCTTCTTCTTCGAGAAGCGCAGCACGCCGAGAGCGCGGTCCACCTCCATGCCACGTATCATGTCTACCACGTAGCGCATCTTTCTGGGTGAAGAGGGCACTCCCACGAGTTTCGCAAAGTACAAACTTTTCTTGGCTTCTTTTCTCTTTTCAGCCGCAATATGTTTTCTTGCTCCCATTATTGTTTTTTCTTTTTTTTCTTGATGTTATACCGTCATTACTTCTTGTTGCCGGCATGTCCGCCAAACTTGCGTGTGGGTGAGAATTCGCCCAGCTTGTGGCCTACCATGTTCTCGGTGATGTAGACAGGTATGAATTTGTTACCGTTATGTACTGCAACAGTGTGTCCCACGAAGTCGGGTGAGATCATTGATGCTCTTGCCCATGTTTTCACGACATTCTTCTTGCCGCTCTCGTTCATAGCGAGGATTTTCTTCTCCAGAGCTACGTTGATGTATGGACCTTTTTTAAGTGAACGACTCATAATTTTACACTTCTCTTAGTTAGGGTTACTTTTTCTTAGCTCTTTCGATGATATACTTGTTCGAGTGCTTCTTGGGTGCACGTGTCTTCAGACCCTTTGCATAGAGTCCCTTACGTGAGCGTGGGTGTCCACCGCTCTGACGTCCTTCACCACCACCCATCGGGTGATCGTGCGGGTTCATCACCACACCACGGTTGTGCGGACGGCGACCGAGCCAGCGTGAGCGTCCGGCCTTACCCGACTGCTCGAGCGCGTGGTCTGAGTTGCCCACACTTCCTACAGTAGCCTTACAAGCGCTGAGTATCTTGCGTGTCTCGCCCGAGGGGAGTTTCACCACGCAGTAAGAACCTTCGCGCGAAGTGAGCTGTGCAAAATTACCAGCCGAACGAACGAGCAGGGCACCCTGAC
>OMSQ01000177.1 GCA_900313805.1 uncultured Prevotella sp.
ACAGCCTGCAATGACGATAATACGGGTAGCATCGACGTGAGCGGTTCCTGCCTCGTAGAGAAGTTTGTGCTCAACGGCCAGTACGAGGGCATCATCAACACCGAGAAACGACTTGTGAAGGTGAAGGTGCCTGTGGACTTCGACCAGAAGAGCGATATGGAAATAACCAGTCTTAGCGTGTCGCCTGGTGCAGTGGCGAATATGAAGGTGGGCGACCACATCAATTTCGATGCCGACCGCACACTGCATATCACCAATGGAGACCTGGTGATGGACTATGAGGTGAGTGTGAGAAACGATGAGGCGCTGATGTCGCTCTTCATACTCGAGGGGGTGAAAGGTGCCATCAATCAGGAAGACAAGACGGTGACCGTGAGTGTCATGGCCAACAGCGGCATCGACCTTAGCAATGCCACCTTCGAGGTGGAGTGCAGCGAGGATGCCACCTGCAGCCCTGCCAGCGGTACGAAAGGCAACTTCACCGAGCCGTTCCTTATAACCATCTCCGACAACACTGCAACCAACACATACACAGTATATGTGACGATGATAGAGGAGCCTGTGGCCCTGTTCGTGGGCGATGCAGAAAACATCGAGTTGCTCAACGATGAGGAAAAGGCTGCCGCCAAGTGGCTCACTGGCAATGTCACCAATTCGGCCTACGCTTCATGGAGCGATGTGGCAAGTGGCAACATCTCTTTGGATAAGTGCAAACTGATATTCTTCCACCGTCACTGTTCTTCATACGGCAACTACAACAGTTTCGCCGGTGCAGAGACAGGTGCCATGACAGCACTGGCTAAGATGAAGGAGTTCTGGCAGAAGGGTGGTGCATTCGTTCTCGGACGTTCAGCAGTGAACTACGCCATAGCACTGGGTGCCATGCCTGAAGACGCTTATCCCAACAATGTGTGGGGTGGCGGAGGCGGTGAAGGTTCCGACCTCATGGGCGAAGACCCATGGCACTTCTTTGCCTACGACATCAACCACCCGTTGTGGAAGGATCTCAAGACCTATCCTGGTGCACCTGCCAATGCCGTATACACCCTCGACAATGGTTACACCATCTGCAACACCACATCACAATACGGCTTCTGGGACGACTACCAGGGCGGCAAGGATGCAGTAGAGGCCAAGACCGGCGGTCGTGCCTTGGGTGGTGGCGACAATAACGTATCGTCATGGGAGCTGAAGTCTGCCAGCGGTGAGTTTGGCAAGGGCGGAATCATCTGTTTCGGCTCAGGTCTCTTTGACTGGAACTCTCCTACACCATACGTGTCCAACTACCACGACAATATGGGTACCATCATGCTCAATGCATTCGATTATTTAACCAAGTAAAATCTGTTACGATATGAAGACAATGATATATTCTGTATTCGCACTCATGCTGTCAGCCTTTGCGCTGACGGCATGCAGCGACGACGATTTCACTGGCGACCCCTCTAAAGACTGGGACGGCACCACCACATTCTTTGCTCCTACCGACGCACAGGGATTCGGTACTTACTACATGCCTTCCGTAGGGCGTGTGGGCGACCCCATGCCGTTCTACGATCAGAGGGCTGGCGATTTCAAGGTGCTATACCTGCAGGAATTCGACAATAATATGAGTCACCGCTTCCATCCCATCTGGGCTGTTTCCACCACAGATGGTGCCAACTATGAGTCACTGGGGGAGATACTGCCTTTCGCTGCCAATGACTACCAGCAGGATGCTGCACTGGGCACTGGTTGCGCATACGAGAAAGACGGTGTGTATTACATCTACTACACGGGTCACAACGGCAACTGCAAGAATCGCGAAGTGGTGATGCGTGCTACCTCCACCGACTTTAAGAACTGGACCAAGGATGAGTTGTGGACACTGAATGGTCCCGACTACGGCTATTCTGGCAATGACTTCCGCGACCCGCAGATTTTCCTGGCCGATGATGGCCTCTATCACATGGTCATCTCCACTTACCCCAAAGGTGGCGGAGACCCGGTATTTGCAGAGTTCAAATCGTCTGACGTGAAGAACTGGGAGCATGTAGGCCGCTTCAAGATGATATGGGACCGTATGCTGGAGTGTCCTGACATCTTTAAGATTGGCAACTACTGGTATCTCGTCTACAGCGAGAGTTTCAGAACCAGCTGGAGCCGTAAGGTGAAATACATGGTAGCCTCAAGCTACGATGAACTCAAGAAATGCTTCGATGAGGGACCGAAATGGCCTGCCGACGGTCACGATGGCGTGCTCGACACCCGTGCCTTCTATGCCGGCAAGACAGCGTCTAATGGCACCGACCGTTACATCTGGGGCTGGAGCCCGTTCCGCTCAGGTGGTGATATCCACGAGAAGAACACCAATGTGGGTGCAGGCGATGGCAATGAGCCCAACTGGTCGGGAGCACTCGTTTGTCACAAGCTGATACAGCACGAGGATGGCACACTGACCCTCGGTGCAGTGCCTGCCATGGCTGCCAAGTATGGCAAGGCCGCAGCTGCCAACGTGATGGAGTCTAATGGCTATAATGGTGGCGTATTGACAGGTGACGATGCATACGTGCTCTACAGCCGTCTCGGCACATGCAACCATATCTCCTTCACCGTCAAGACCTCTAACAACTGGGACAAGTTTGGCGTGTCGTTCGCCCGCGGTGCCGATTCGGAGAAATACTACACAATGGTAGTCAATCCAGAGCCGGAGGATGGTCGCAAGGTGAACTTTGAGCAGGAGGGTGTGTCGGGTAAGGGATTTATCGAGGGTGCCGATGGCTATAAATTCGCCCGCCCGGCAGATAACACCTACAACATAGACATATACACAGACAACTCAGTAGTTGTAATGTATATCAATGATGTTTGTGCTTGTACACAGCGCATTTACGGAGCACAGAAGAACTGCTGGAGCATCAACAACTACGGAGGTTCCATTACTGTAAGCGATGTAAAGGTGAGTCAGCAATAATCGCTCGTTTTTTGCAGTATTTACTACCTACTGTTCGGCGCAATCGTGCTTTTTGCATCGATTGCGCCATCTTTTTGTGACATTTTGATAGTTGACGTTTTTTCAAAGAACAAAAATGTCATGTTTATTTTGTTCTATGCTCTCATAGTCATACCTTTGCCGGCAGCAAAAACAACATAGCACTATTATGAAGAAATACGTCATCTCGCTCATGCTGCTGACAATGGCATTGACCACTGCGGCACAGGAGACACAAGAACCAGAAGACAAGTTGGAAGCCACCGTGGCAACGGATATAGTGAGTCAGTACATCTGGCGTGGTCAGGACCTTGGCCACGTGTCGTTTCAGCCCACCCTTGGCATAGCATACAAGGGCCTGTCGCTCACGGCATGGGGTAGTGTGGGACTGACCGACTCGCACGACACGAAGGAGATAGACCTCACCTTGGCATACAATATCGGTGGACTGAACATCGGTGTGACCGACTACTGGACCACCGACGGACTGGACCCCGACAACCGCTATTTCAAGTATGACGCCCATGGCACCAACCATGTCTTTGAGGCCAACATAGGCTACGACTTCGGTCCCTTGTCGCTGCAGTGGTTCACCAACTTTGCCGGCAACGATGGTGTGAACAAGGATGACGAGCGGGCATACAGCAGTTACGTAGAGGCTGCCGTGCCCTTTACCCTGGCAGGTGTGGACTGGACTGCCGCCGCCGGAGCCGTGCCCTGGGCCACCGACTATTACGGCACTAGTGGCTTTGCCGTGACCAACCTGTCGTTGCAGGCACAGAAAGCCATCAAGATAACCGACACGTTCAGCATCCCCGTCTTCGCACAGTTCGTCGCCAACCCCTGTTC
>OMSQ01000178.1 GCA_900313805.1 uncultured Prevotella sp.
GACTCTCTGTGTTCTCTGTGCCTCCATAGTGCACATCAATGATACAACTAACATATACAGCAGTTAAAATATGTTAAAATCGTAACTGTCTGCTCTTTCACCCCGTGTAAAAAGAGGTAATCTCACTACCTTTGCAGTTTAAGTATAAAGGTTTAATTCAACATTTTGTATAAGTATGAAGAAACTACTGATGATGGCTTTAGCCACTTTTTTGATACCATTGACGATGTGCGCCCAGCAGAACGACAGCCTTAGCTCTGTTGGCGCAAGAAAAAAAGTGGCGGTAGTCCTCTCTGGCGGTGGTGCCAAAGGCATGGCACACATCGGTGTGCTCAAGGTTATAGAGAAGGCTGGCATACCAGTGGATATCATCACCGGCACATCCATGGGCAGCATCATCGGTGGACTCTATTCCATCGGATACAACGCCAATTCACTCGACTCCATGGTGCGCAAACAAGATTGGATGTACGTGATCTCTGACAAGGAGGACCTCTCTAAACAAAGTCTGGCCGAACAGCGCAAACAGTACACATATCCCATTACGATCGGACTAACCATCGGCAAGAAAAACAGAGACGACGGTGGACTCATTCGTGGCAAAAACCTCAAGGAACTCTTCCAGACACTGTGCACCGGCTATACCGACTCGCTCGATTTCTCACGCGACCTACCCATCCCCTTTGCATGTGTCGCCACGAATATCATCGATAACAGCGAAGTCGACTTCCATAGTGGCTATCTGCCGCAGGCCATGCGAGCCAGCATGGCCATACCCGCAGCCTTCTCTCCCGTCAGGGTGGGCGATAAGGTGCTGGTCGACGGCGGACTCCGCAACAACTATCCGGCAGACGTGGCTCGAGAGATGGGAGCCGACATAGTCATCGGTGTCACCGTGCAGGGAGCACCAAAGATGGCTGAAGACATGGGAAACACCATGAGCATCCTCAGCCAGATCATCGACGTTAACTGTAAGAACAAATACGATGAGAATATCGCCATCACCGATATCCCCATCCGTGTCAATACCACTGGCTACGGTTCCGCCAGTTTCACCCCAAATGCCATCGACACCCTCATCCGAAGAGGCGAAGAGGAAGCCATGCTCCACTGGGACGAACTCATGGCACTCAAGAAGCGCATCGGCATCGACGACTCGTTCCGCCCCCGCATCCTGCACCCCCTGCGACCAAAGGTTATGACTGAGAAACGTCGCGTCACCGCCTTCGTGTTTGAGAATATGACCCCGCTCGACGAACGCTTCATCAGACATAAGTTCAACCTGGACCGGGTGGACAGCATTGATGTCGCCATGCAGCAGAACCTCACCACCTCCATGAGGGTAGACCTCTTCTATCAGTCGGCCGACTGCCAGTTGCGAACTGACGGCGACGGAGTGAAAGTGGTGCTCACCGCCGGACACCGCAAGTCGGCACAACTGCATGCTGCTCTCAGATACGACAGCGAGGAGTATGCTGCCCTGCAGGTAGAGGCCGACATACCACTCAAGGGAGAGATACCTCTCAATACCGACATCACTCTCCGACTTGGCAAACGACTGATGGCTAAGGGCGAACTCATCATGCACACCATGACGTTCACCAACCCCTATCTGGCACTCACCTTCCGCCGCAATGATATCAATATCTATATGAAGGGCGACCGCGACTATGATATTGAATACAACCACATGCAGGCTCTGTTCGATCCCTTCAATTTCAATCTCAAGCATTTCAACATGGCTTTCGGACTGAAATGGGACTATGTGCACTACCGCAACAAACTTGAGGCGTCGCACTCCACACCTGTGCCTCTCGAAAACGACCATTACTTCACTTATCGTGCTAAGGTCAACTATGTGAGCGAGGACAACTGGTATTTCCCCACACGCGGCAGCCGCTTCATAGCACAGTATGCATACGTCACCGACAATTTCGCCAAGCTCAATGATAAGGCGGGCATGAGCGATGTCAGCGCACACTGGCGCACATCATTCACTCTCGGCACGCGCTTCACGCTACAACCCATGTTCTACGGACGACTGCTCTTCGGACCCGAGGTGCCGGTCTTCTTCGGCAATGCCGTGGGCGGACAGTGGTTTTCACATTATCTCGAACAGCAGATGCCCTTCGCAGGCATAGGCAACCTGGAGTATTTCAACAGACACTTTGTGGCGGC
>OMSQ01000189.1 GCA_900313805.1 uncultured Prevotella sp.
GCCTTTTCCGACGTGCCCGACCCCTCCGAGCGCATGAACTTCGTACTGGCCAGTTACAATGGCGGCATAGGCCATGTACGTGATGCCATGGCACTGACCCAGAAATACGGCGGCAACAAATACCGTTGGGCAGAAGTCTCGCAGATGATACTAAAGCTGAGCGAGCCACGCTTCTATCAGGACCCAATAGTAAGAAACGGCTATATGCGCGGCACAGAGACATACAACTATGTGTTGTTGGTGCGACAGCGCTACCACCGCTACAGCGGCATAGCCTCGCCAGTGAGCAGCGCGAGTAGCAGTTACGAATATACCCAGCCCCAGCGTGGCGGCATGAGTGCAACCCCCCAAAGAGCCACCCACCAGCACCGGTGGAAGCCAAAAGACTATTAACGACAAACTAAATATGAAAAAAGCACTTACCATCCTGTTCCTGTTATTGTCTATAGCAGTACAAAGTCAGACACAGTTGAGCGGCACCGTGACCGATGGTGTCGATGGCGAGCCTGTAATCGGAGCTAGTATCTACTTCCCCCTATTGAAGGAGGGCACAGTGACCGATGTATCAGGCAGATACAGCATAGACAAGTTGCCGAAAGTGAAGACCACGATACAAGTGAGTTTCGTAGGTCACCAGACCATAGTAGAGGAGATAGACCTTCGCACCACGAGCACAGCTGATTTCACCATGCGCGAGAACAACGCCATGCTGAGCGAGGTAGTGGTCACAGGTTTGACAGGCGGTTCACTGGCCCAGCACTCACCCTCCCCTGCTAGTGTTGTGAGCCACCAGTCTCTGTGGCATGCCTCGGCCACTAATGTGATAGATGCCTTGAGTCACGTGCCTGGTATATCACAGATAACCACAGGCAGCGGTATCTCCAAGCCCGTGATACGCGGTCTTGGATATAACCGTATAGTAGTAGTAAACGACGGCATACGTCAGGAGGGTCAACAGTGGGGCGATGAACATGGCATAGAGATAGATGCTGACAATGTTTATTCCGCTGAGGTACTAAAGGGACCTGCCAGTCTGATGTACGGCAGCGATGCCATGGCCGGTGTCATCATTTTTCACGACAGTCCAGTTATGCCCAAGGGCAGCATGAAGGCCGATATAAAGGGCGAGTATCAGAGCAACAGCGGTTTGATGGACTACAGCGTTGGTTTTGCCGGCAACCAGCATGGTTGGCTGTGGGATTGGCGTTGGAGTCAGAAACTGGCCCATGCCTACAAGAACAAGTACGACGGTTACGTCTATGGTTCTCAGCATCGCAACCACGCCCTGAGCGGCATGATGGGTCTGAACCGCACGTGGGGTTTCAGCCATCTGAAACTCTCGCTTTACGAGCAGACCCTAGGCATAGTAGAAGGCGAGCGCGACGAAGACGGCAACTTTGTGAAAACCGTGCTGGATGGCAGTGAGGAAGCGGAAGTAGTGGCCACCAAGAGCGACTTCCACAGTTACGGCCATCCCCTGCCCTATCAGCGAGTGGGGCACTACAAGGCAGTGAGTGAGAACACAGTGCTCATAGGCGATGGCAACCTGCATGCCACCATAGGGTATCAGCAGAACAGGCGCAGAGAATACGAAGAAGTGGCAGAGCCCAACGTAGCAGGTCTTGACTTCCGTCTCCACAGTATCAACTACGACATCCACTACCTGTCGCCCGAGAACCGTGGTTGGAAATATAACACAGGCATAGGCGGCATGTGGCAGCACTCCGAAAACCTTGGTGAAGAATATCTCATACCCAGTTACCATTTATTTGACATAGGCGCCTACTTCTCCGCCACTCGCGACTTCGGTCATATTCAGGCCAGTGGCGGCATACGCTACGACCATCGTCGCATCAGTAGTGATTTGCTCATGGAAGACGATGGCGAGCGGTTCAGTGCCTTTGTCCGCCACTACAACGGAGTGAGCGGCAGCATAGGTGCCATCTATGGTATCTGCGAGAAGTTGCACCTTCGTCTGAACCTCTCCCACGGTTTCCGCACGCCCAACATCAGCGAACTTGGCAGCAACGGCGAGCATGAGGGCACCTTCCGCTACGAGCATGGCAACAAAGACCTGAAGAGCGAGCACAGTTGGCAGTTAGACCTGGGCGCCGACATATCTACGCGCTACATATCACTTCAGGCTTCCCTCTTTGCCAATCATATCAATAACTACATATACTTAGAAAAAGAGTTAAAAATATATGACCATGCAATCGAGGCTGAAGAAGAAATGCCGGACTATTATTACCAACAGGGCGACGCCCGTCTGTGGGGTGGTGAGTTGACCGTGGACATCCATCCCATAGAGCCGTTGCATTTCGAGAATGCCCTGAGCTATGTACGCGGTGTACTTCTGCATCAGTCGAGTGACAGCAGGAATCTGCCCTTCATGCCTGCCCCCCGTTGGACCTCCGACCTGCGTTATGACCTGATACGTGACGGCAGAGTTCTTACCAACACCTTTGTGAGCGTGGGATTAGAGACCAATTTCCGCCAGAACCACTATCTGAAAGCCAACGACACAGAGACTGCCACTCCCTCATACACATTGCTACATCTAAGTGCCGGCACCGACATACTTTGCCATGGTAAAAAATGGATGACCGTGAGTGTGAGTTGCGAGAACCTGACCAACAGATCCTACCAGTCGCACCTGAGCAGACTGAAATACGCCCCACTCAACCAGCGTACTGGCAGGCAGGGCGTATGGAGTATGGGTAGGAACATCTGCGTGAAAGTGCAGATGCCCATCAACCTATGAGTCGATATAACTGTCTTTAAATCCGAGGAAATAGAGCACGCCATCCAGTCCGATAGTATTTATCGACTGTTTGGCGTTTGCCACCACGCGCGGTTTGGCATGGAATGCAATACCCAGTCCAGCCTGTGATATCATGGGCAGGTCGTTGGCGCCGTCGCCCACAGCTATCGTCTGTGCTAGGTTCACCTTCTCCACCTGTGCTATGAGCCTTAGTAGTTCCGCCTTTCTCTTTCCGTCGACCACATCACCGACATAGCGACCAGTGAGTTTACCGTTCTCGTCAACCTCCAGTTCATTGGCATACACATAGTCAATGCCATATTTCCTTTGCAGGTATTCGCCGAAGAACGTGAATCCACCGCTAAGGATAGCAATTTTATATCCGCACCTCTTCAGCACTGTCATCAGTCGGTCTACCCCTTCGGTGATAGGCAGGTGCTCTGCTATGTCCTGCATAACGCTCACGTCGAGTCCCTTGAGCAGAGCCACCCGTTGTGTGAAGCTCTGCTTGAAATCAAGTTCACCCCTCATGGCCCTTTCCGTAATAGCCTTCACCTTGTCACCCACTCCTGCCCTAATGGCCAGTTCATCGATACATTCCGTCTGGATGAGTGTAGAGTCCATATCGAAGCAGATGAGTCGTCGCATACGTCGGAACATGTCGTCGTGCTGGAAAGAGAAGTCCATCTGCATGTCGGCAGCCATGTGCATGAGGTCAGACTGGAGCAGTGCCCTATCGGCCAGAGCCCCTCTGAGAGAGAACTCGATACATGCCCTGACATTTTTCTCAGGGTGCAGAATACTCTTTCGTCCAGTGAGTCGTAGAATAGAGTCGATGTTCAGACCGTGGTTAGCTACCACCTTAGTGGCGGCCTCAATTTGTCGTGCGGAGAGCGAGCGTGCAATGATAGTGAGTATGTATCGGTTTTTCCCCTGCTGACCCACCCACTGCTCATAGAGATCGTCAGTGATGGGTGAGAATCCGATATTCACTTGCAGTTCCGTAGCCTTGAAGAGCAGTTCCTTCATCACCTGTCCCGACATCTGTTCATTAACCCTCATGAGGATGCCGAGCGAGAGAGTGGAGTGAATGTCAGCCTGGCCGATGTCGAGCACCTCAGCTTCATATTTAGCCAGTATAGCCATGACAGAAGCCGTCAGTCCGGGTCTGTCTTGTCCAGTAATTCTGACCAGAATTTGTTCTTTACTGTTCATATATTAGATTTTTGTTAGTCTTGCAAATTTCAGCAACAGTTGTTTCGTGCCTGCATTAACGAATTCCACCGTAGCCTTGGCATTTTCTCCCCTTCCCTCGACATTGACGAGCGTCCCCATGCCGAAACGTTTGTGCATCACCTTACATCCGACAGAAAGATCGCTGAAATCTGTTGTTTGATCTTGAGATACGGTATTATCAGTAGAGGCATGAAGAGAATTGATTGGTTTCAGGTTTTGGCTGTAACCGCCAGTTATTTTCGGTTTTGGGTCTGCCCGGAACTGATTAGCCACAGGATTTCTGTTTTGCAATCCGCCCCACCCTCCAGCAGGTCTGTTGTCCGGTCCCCAGGGTTCAGCAGCATCGTGCCTGATGGAGTTGTAGAAAGCCCGTCGTGTGGGTGAAGTATTAAAGAACGCCTTATCCTCCTGTTGTCCGGCAGTCTGTATTTTGACCATGAGTCTGGGGTCGATATCACGTAAGAAGCGGCTGGGGTTGAGCATTTCCGGTTTGCCGTATCTGTACCTTCTGGCAGCAGTAGAGAGATAGCAGTGTTTGCGAGCCCTTGTGATAGCCACATATAGGAGTCGTCTTTCCTCCTCCATCTCCCTTTTTGTCTCAGCCATGAGTGAAGGAAAGATAGTCTCGTCGAGTCCAGCCACGAAGACATGGTCAAACTCTAGTCCCTTTGCCCCGTGTACCGTCATGAGCATCACCCGCTGTCCGTCATTGTCCTCCATGTCAGAGTCGAGGTCAGAGATGAGCGACACCTCTTGCATATAATTCTCGAGCGAAGCATCCTGTTCATTCTCCTTATTATCGACAAACGCACTGATACTGTTCATCAGTTCATTGACATTCTCCTGCCTCGCCTTTCCCTCCACCGAGTTGTCACCATATATATCCTGACTGACCCCTGTTACAGTGAGCAGTTCCTTAGCAAGTGCGAACACATCCATTTCTTTCGCCATAGCGCTGAGGTTGTTGATTAGCTCAACGAAGGCAGTTATTTTAGTCAGAGTACCCTTGTTTACGCCCGAGGCGAGAGCAGGCAGTTGCATTGCCGTGTGGAAGAGGCTGAGTTGCTCCTGCTGCGCTATCGTGATTATTTTAGCAAGCGAAGTATTTCCGATGCCCCTTGCAGGATAGTTGACCACCCTTCTGAACGCCTCCTCATCATTCTGATTGACCAGTAGTCGGAAGTAAGCCATTATATCCTTTATCTCCTTTCGCTGATAAAAGCTCAGTCCTCCGAACACGCGGTACGGAATATTCATGCTTCTCATCTGCTCTTCAAACTGTCTGCTCTGCGCATTAGTGCGGTAAAGCACAGCGAAGTCGGAATAGAGAGAGTCTGTTTCTCGTTTTATTTTCTTTATCTCATTGCAGATGACCTTTGCCTCCTCTTGGTCAGATGGTGTTGAGAAACACGTGATTTTCTCACCCACCTCATTCTCAGAGAACACATTCTTTCGTATTTGGCCCTCGTTATGACGGATGAGACTATTGGCAGCATTCACAATATTCTGAGTGGAGCGGTAATTACGCTCCAACCTGATGAGACGAGTGCCAGGGTACTGCTGTTGGAAGTCGAGAATATTATCGATATTAGCCCCTCTAAAGGCATAAATACTCTGTGCGTCGTCGCCCACCACACACACCTTTTGGTTCTCCTTAGCGAGCAGACTGACGATATGCTGCTGTGCCACATTAGTATCCTGATACTCGTCCACAAGGATATATCGGAAGCGCTCAGCATATTCTTTTCTCACCTCCTCATTAGAAGAGAACAGTTCATACGCCTTAAGCAGCAAGTCATCGAAGTCCATGGCGTTAGCCTGTCGGCAGCGGTCCTGATAAGTAATGAATATTTGGAAGAGCATAGGCATCTCCCTTCTTTTATCCCTCTCGATATTCAGTTTGTCAGCAGCATAGGCATGAGCATCAATAAGATCGTTCTTAGCCTTGGAGATGACGGCATGAACGGCAGAATGTTTATATTTTTTATCATCAAGTTGCATCTCCTTCACAATAGTCTTGATGAGCGAGCGCGAGTCATTTTCATCGTATATGGTGAAATTGGACTGAAATCCCAGGTGAGAACATTCATATCTGAGAATTCTGGCCAGGATGCTATGAAACGTGCCCATTTGCAGATACCTTGCCTTTTCCTCCCCCACCAGTTGAGCTATACGTTCCTTCATCTCGTTAGCCGCCTTATTGGTAAAGGTGAGAGCCAGTATTCGCCACGGTTCATAGTTTTGCTGCAGCAGATAGGCGATTTTGTATGTCAGAACCCTTGTTTTGCCCGACCCTGCTCCAGCGATGACCTGTAGCGGTCCGTCACAATAAGTGACAGCCTGCAGTTGCTGTTCGTTGAGATATGAGAGAGAAAATATATTGTCGTTCATTTATTCTTGTAAATTCCACCTTTAGAAGTTTTCGGGTCATAGTCTTCCCCTTGTTTTGGGAAAGAAGGTATGAAGAGCATTTCCCTTTCAATTTGTTTTTGCCTTTTCCGCATGTATGCCGAAGGTTTTGCAGAGCTGAATTTCCTTGGGTTGGGCAATGTGGCAGCAATGAGTGCGCAGTCGCTTCTGTTGAGCACCGCTGCCGACTTGTTGAAATGATAAGTGGCGACCGCCTCTGCCCCGTAAATGCCGTCGCCCATCTCTATGGAGTTGAGGTAGACCTCCATGATTCGTTGTTTACTCCAGAAGAGTTCAATGAGGAACGTGAAGTATGCCTCCAGTCCCTTTCTCACCCACGATCGTCCAGGCCAGAGGAACACATTTTTTGCAGTCTGCTGACTGATAGTGCTTGCACCTCGCTGTCGTTTGTGAGTTTTGTTGTATTCAATAGCCTGTTGAATGGCATCGAGGTCAAAGCCGTGATGTAGCAGGAAGTGGCTGTCTTCGCTGGCAATGACTGCCACAGGCAGGTGTGGTGACATTTTCTCGAGCGGCACCCATGTATGATGCCACGTGATGCTCTTGCCGTCAAGCACCTGTTCAGCCGACCTGATAAACATGAGAGGAGTGACATATACCGGAACGAAGCGGTATATGATAACGGCGAGGACCGATGACACGAAAAACGTGATGAAGAAGTATTTCAGTGTCTTTCCCAGTATGTGTAGTACCCTTCTCATGAACACAAGAGGGGCGGAAAGTGTTCCGCCCCTCCTATTTTATGGACTAATTTAGAATGAATTAGTTGAGGTTTCCAGACTGTGCAGCGTTCACCATAGCCTCAGAAGCGTAGAGCAGTATTTCTACGCGGCGGTTCTGCTGTTTGCCGGCAGCAGTAGCGTTGCTTGCCACGGGATACTTAGAACCGAAACCAGTTACATACTGGAACTGAGAAGCGGGCACACCACAATCGATGAGGTAAGAAGCCACGGCCTCTGCGCGGTTCTGAGAGAGGGGATTGTTAACGCGGTCAGAACCAGTGCTGTCGGTATGGCCCTGGATGTCAACAGAGAGCTGCGGGTCGTTGATGAGCACCTGTGCGAACTTTCTGAGTGACTGTCTTGAAGCGCTGTTGAGGTCATACTTGCCAGTAGCGAAGAGGATACCAGAATCGAAGGTCACCTTCACAGCCTTCAGTTTGTTATTGTCGAGCACTTCCTCAACCTTTGCATTTTCCACAGCAGCAGCCTTAGCCTTCACCTTATCCATGTGCTTGCCGATGAGGGCACCAGCGGTTGTACCAGCCACTGCACCAACAGCAGCACCAACAGCTGTATTACCTGCAATCTTACCAATAACGCCACCAGCGAGAGTGCCAGCGAGAGCGCCGATACCACCACCCTTTACAGTGTTGTTGAGGTTACAGCTACCCAGTGTGAGCAGGCCACAGAGAGCGAGAGTTGCAAATTTAAAACTTTTCATAATGTCAATTTTTAGTTAAAATGATTAATAATATAGTGGCAATTTTGTATTGAGAGCGACATATCATCGCTCAGGGCACTGCAAAGATAAATAAAAAAATAAGATGCGCTATAAAAAATTACTGTTTTTTTGTTTTTTTTGGAATAAAAAAGAAGAAATAGTGTCAAAATACTTAATTTTGCAATCCGAAAAATTTTGTAAGAAATGGCAAAAGAACTAAAAGATTTGACAAAGCGTGCCGACAATTACAGTCAATGGTACAACGATTTAGTAGTAAAGGCCGATTTGGCAGAACAGTCGGCCGTACGTGGATGTATGGTTATCAAGCCCTACGGCTATGCCATCTGGGAGAAGATGCAGCAGCAGTTGGACAAGATGTTCAAGGCCACTGGAGCTCAGAACGCCTATTTCCCCCTTCTTATCCCCAAATCCTTCTTGTCTCGCGAGGCTGAGCATGTTGAGGGTTTTGCCAAGGAGTGCGCTGTGGTGACCCATTACCGTCTGCGTGCCAAGGACGACAAGAGCGGAGTGGAGGTAGACCCTGGAGCCAAATTAGAAGAAGAGCTGATCATCCGTCCCACATCCGAAACCATAATATGGAACACATACAAGAACTGGATACACTCGTGGCGCGACCTGCCCTTGATGTGCAACCAGTGGTGTAACGTGATGCGCTGGGAGATGCGCACCCGTCCCTTCCTTCGCACCTCAGAATTTCTGTGGCAGGAGGGTCATACCGCCCATGCCACCCGTGAGGAAGCCGAAGCCGAGGCTCAGCAGATGCTGAAGGTGTATGCCGAGTTTGCCGAGCAGTGGATGGCCGTGCCCGTGGTACAGGGCGTGAAGAGCGAGACAGAACGTTTTGCCGGTGCCCTTGACACCTATACCATTGAGGCGATGATGCAGGACGGCAAGGCTCTTCAGAGCGGCACCAGTCATTTCCTGGGTCAGAATTTCGCAAAGGCCTTTGAAGTGACCTATCTGAACAAGGACAACAAGCCAGAGTATGTGTGGGCCACCTCATGGGGCGTGTCCACCCGTCTGATTGGAGCCTTGATAATGACCCATAGCGATGACAACGGTCTCGTACTGCCTCCGCGTCTGGCTCCCATCCAGGTAGTAATCATCCCCATCGCCAAGGGCGGCGACCAGTTGTCAGCCATCAGCGCCCGTCTGGAGCCCATCATTACAGCCCTTCGTGCTGCCGGTATCAGCGTGAAGTATGACGATGCCGACAACAAGCGTCCCGGTTTCAAGTTTGCCGACTACGAATTGAAGGGCGTGCCCGTTCGCCTGGTTATGGGTGGCAGAGATTTGGAGAACGGCACCGTTGAGGTGATGCGCCGTGACACGTTAGAGAAAGAGACACGTCCACTCGACGGCATAGTAGAATACGTAGAACAGTTGCTGGAAGAGATACAATCCAAAATCTTCGAGAAGGCCAAGGCATGGCGTGACAGCCACATCTACGAGTGTGACAACTACGAAGAGTTCAAAGAGCGTGTGAAGGATGGTGGTTTCTTTCTTTGCCACTGGGACGGCACAGCTGAGACCGAGGCCCGCATCAAGGAGGAGACTCAGGCCACGATCCGCTGCGTGCCCTTCGATGTAGAGCAGACAGAGGGTATCGACATGGTGAGCGGCAAGCCCGCCAAGTATCGTGTGCTCATAGCCCGCAGTTACTAACAAATAGACACGAACATACAGCATGAAAAGACATTTATTAGCAGCCCTGTGCCTGATGGGAGCAGTGAGCATACAGGCTCAGATGACCAAAGTGAAGGTGGCCTATCAGCCAGGCGACACAGTAATTTACCATTGCACAGAGAAGCAGGTAATAGAGCAGCCCATGGGCGGCAACATCGGCATAGACAAGAGTTATGATGAGCGCATAGTCGTGAAGTCAAAAAATGACGAGGGCTACATCCTCGAAGTGAAGATTGACGATCCGAAACTAGATGGTGGCGGTGTTGACGACTTAGAACAGCTTTTAGAGAACCTGTCAGACGCCATGTGTGCCAATGTGCCCGTAGAAGTTCAGACAGATGCCGACGGCAAGATATTATCAATAGTGAACAAAGATGCCGTGGTTTCACAGATGTTGGAGAACATGAACCGTCTGTTCACCAATCTGGAGAATCAGAAGCCCGAAGCCAAGGAAGTGCTTCAGAACGCCAGGGTAAACATGGTAGAGAAGATGCTGACTTCCGAGACGATAATGCGTAAGATGTTCTTCGATGAAGCCAATCCTCTGGCTCTGAACGGCAAGACCCTTATGACCGGCATGATTGAGAGCCACGAGAAGGACCTTGGTCTGAAGTACAACAACGTGTACACGGTGACCGACAAGGGTAAGACCGTGAAGGTGAACAGCAAGTTGAGCCTTACCCGCGACCAGTTGAAGGCCTTCGTTCTGGAGCAGGTAGAGAAGACTGCTCCTCAGCAGTTGGAGATGATAAAGCAGAACATCGACATGGTGCTCGACAGCGGCATGATGAAGTTGGAGAGCAACGAGAACAGCACCTACACCTTCAACGACCGCGGCTGGGTAGAAAGCATTGTTACCGATGAAAAGCAAGACGCCATGGGTGCCAAAGTGAGCAGCTCAGGCGAGCAGAAGATAACGTATAAAAACTTCTAATAAAAGCCCGGTATCATAAGTAAGAAAATAATCTGCCTATCACTTTTGCTTTTTGCCTTTGTCAGCACAGCATTTGCACAATTTCCCGATCCGTATCTGAATGACGACACACGTCCCGATGGTAC
>OMSQ01000139.1 GCA_900313805.1 uncultured Prevotella sp.
CATAAGCTGGCAGGTATGACCGGTACCGCCATCACCGAGGCCGGTGAGTTCTGGGACATATACAAGTTGGATGTGGTGGAGATACCCACCAACCGCCCGGTGGTGCGCAAGGACATGAACGACCGTGTGTACAAGACTGCCCGCGAGAAGTTCAACGCCGTGATAGAAGAGATAGTGGAGATGCGCGAGTCAGGCCGTCCCACCCTGGTGGGTACCACATCGGTGGAAATCAGTGAACTGCTCTCGCGCATGCTGAAGATGCGTGGCATCCCCCACAACGTGCTGAATGCGAAGTTGCACCAGCGTGAGGCCGACATCGTGGCTCAGGCCGGTCGCAGCACCGACGGTCTGGGCGCCGTGACCATAGCCACCAACATGGCCGGTCGTGGTACCGATATCAAGTTGAGTCCTGAGGTGAAGGCTGCCGGCGGTCTGGCCATCATAGGTACAGAGCGTCATGAGAGCCGCCGTGTGGACCGCCAGTTGCGTGGTCGTGCCGGTCGTCAGGGCGACCCGGGCTCATCCGTCTTCTACGTGTCGCTGGAGGACAAGCTGATGCGCCTGTTTGCTTCGGAGCGCATAGCCAAAATCATGGACCGTCTGGGCTTTGCCGAGGGCGAGCGAATAGAGCACCCCATGATAAACAGCAGCATAGAGCGTGCACAGAAGAAGGTGGAGGAGAACAACTTCGGCATACGTAAGCGCCTGCTGGAATACGACGACGTGATGAACAAGCAGCGCACGGTGATATACGAGAAGCGCCGCCACGCCCTCATGGGAGAGCGCATAGGCATGGACATAGCCAACCTGTTCTGGGACCGTGTGGTGAGTTTCATAGACAACAACGACTACGAGGGCTGCAAGGAGCAGTATCTGAAGGTGCTGGGCATAGAGTTCCCCTACTCAGAGCTGGACTTCAACAACAGCGACCGCGGCGAAATGGCCGAGCAGTCGTACGACAAGGTGATGGAGGCCTTCGAGCGCCGCACCGAGCGCATACGCGACACCGCCCGTCCGGTAATCAAGAACGTGTATGAGAACCAGGGGCAGATGTATGAGCGCATCATAGTGCCCATCAGCGACGGCCGCCGACAGTACACCATCGCCTGCAACCTGAAGGAGGCATACGATACCGACTGCAAGTCGGTGGTGAAGCAGTTTGAGAAGGTCATCATGCTGCACATCATCGATGACTGCTGGAAGGAGAACCTGCGCCAGCTCGACGAACTGAAGCACAGCGTGCAGAACGCGTCGTACGAGCAGAAAGACCCGCTGCTCATCTTCAAGCTGGAGAGTGTGAAACTCTTCGACAGCATGGTAGACGAGATGAACAACCGCATGGCAAGCATCCTATCACGCGCCTTCCTGCCCATAGAGACACAACAGCAGCAGGTGCGCGAGGCTGCTCCCGAGAAGCACTCGCAGCGCTATACCGAGAGCAAGGGCGACGAACTGACCGACCCCAACCAGAAGGCGGCAGCACAGCAGGACACCCGCGAGACGGCACAGCAGCGCAACCGCCAGCCGGTGGTGAAGGAGAAGATGCCAGGCAGGAACGACCCATGTCCCTGCGGCAGCGGAAAGAAATTCAAGAACTGTCACGGCAGAGGACTATAAGAATATGAACATCACGATAGACAACATAGTGAAAACCTTTGGTGAGAAGCGGGCGGTAGACATCGCCCACTTCTCGCATGAAGGAGCAGGCATACTGGGACTGGTAGGCAACAACGGTGCGGGCAAGACCACCCTTTTCCGTATGATACTCGACCTGCTGAAGGCCGACCAGGGCAGTGTGGCTCTGCGCTTCGAGGAGGGCGAGGACATGAACCCCGCCGAGTGTGAGACATGGAAAGACCATACCGGCGCATATATTGACGAGGGCTTCCTCATCGACTTTCTCAGTCCGGAGGAGTTCTTCGCTTTCATAGCCAAGGTGTGCGGCATAGACGATGCCACACGCGAGGAGCGACTGAAGGCCTTCGAGGCCTTCATGGGAGGCGAGGTGATGGGACAGAAGAAGCTGATACGCGACTTCTCTGCCGGCAACAAGCAGAAGATAGGCATCATCTCGGCCATGATGAACCAGCCACAGCTGCTCATCCTGGACGAGCCATTCAACTTCCTCGACCCACGCTCACAGAACCTGCTCAAACGCCTGCTGTCGGCATACGCCGAAGAGCACGGCGCCACCGTGCTGGTGAGCAGCCATAACCTGAACCACACTGTGGACATCAGCAACAGGATACTGCTGATGGAACAGGGCAGCATCATCCGCGACATAGACAATGCCGAGGGTGCCGCCCGCCGAGAAATAGAAGAGTATTTCATGGGCGAGGTAAACCTTGAGGACCCTAAGGACCCTAAAGAATAGCCATGCGACTGTCGGAGCTGAAGACCGGTGACCGTGGTGTCATAGTGAAAGTGACGGGCCACGGAGGATTCAGGAAGCGCATCGTGGAGATGGGCTTCATACGCGGCAAGGCCGTGGACGTGCTGCAGAGTGCTCCACTGCAAGACCCCGTGAAATATCGGTTGATGGGTTATGAGGTGTCGCTGCGCCACGACGAGGCCGCCATGATAGAAGTGGTGAGCGAGCAGGAGGCTCTGGAACTGGAGCAGGCAGGCGAGCAGCAAGCCATAAGGCAGCAACCGCTTCACCCGACAGTGGAAGAACGCATGCACGCACGTGCCATGCAGCGCCGTAAGGTGATAAACGTGGCGCTAGTGGGCAACCCCAACTGCGGCAAGACCTCGCTGTTCAACTGGGCGTCGGGGGCGCATGAGCGAGTGGGCAACTACTCGGGAGTGACCGTGGATGCCAAGGAGGGCACAGCTCATTTCGAGGGTTACGAATTCAGATTGGTAGACCTGCCCGGCACCTATTCGCTCTCGGCATACAGTCCGGAGGAACTGTATGTGCGCCGCGAGATAATAGACAAGACCCCCGACATCATCATCAACGTGATAGATGCCAGCAACCTGGAGCGCAACCTGTATCTGACCACCCAACTCATTGACATGAACGTGCGCATGGTGTGCGCGCTGAACATGTATGACGAGGCCGACCGCCGTGGCGACCATCTGGACCACCACGCCCTAGGCCGCCTGTTTGGCGTGCCTATGGTGCCCACCGTGTTCACCACGGGCAAGGGTGTGAACCTGCTCTTCCACATCATCATCAACATGTATGAGGGTGTGGACTTTCTGGATGCCAAGGGCTATCTGCCAGAGGAGGTGGCACACGACATACAGGAGTGGCACCGTGCCTACGGTGGCGACCACGATGAGGAGCATGACGAGGACTTCGCCGCCGGCACCCGTCCTCACGGTAACGTGTATCACCATATCCACGTGAACCACGGTCAGCATCTGGAGGAGATAATAGACAGCGTGCAACGGGAGATACGCCGTGTGGAGAACATACGCAGCCGCTACAGCACACGCTATCTGGCCATAAAACTGGTGGAGAAGGATGCCGAGACGGAGAAGATGGTAGCCAGCCTGCCCCATGGCAGCGACATCCTCGCCGTGCGCGACAATGCCGTGAAGCGCTATGAGCGCGACAATGAGCAGGACACCGAGACCGCCATGATGGACGCCAAGTACGGCTTTATCCACGGCGCCCTGCAAGAGGCGATGTATGCCACCGGCGACAAGGAAGACACCTATCGCACCACCCATGCCATAGACCATCTGCTCACCCACAAATACGTGGGCATACCGATATTTGTGATGGTGCTGTATGCCATGTTTCAGGTCACCTTCTCGCTGGGCGAATATCCCATGGGATGGATAGAGGACCTGTTTGCGTGGCTGGGCGTTCAGGCTAGCAGTCTGCTGCCCGACGGTCCGCTGAAGGACATGACATGCGACGGCATCATAGGCGGCGTGGGAGCCGTGATAGTATTCCTGCCCCAGATACTCATACTCTATGCCTTCATCTCGTTTATGGAAGACAGTGGCTATATGGCCCGTGCCGCCTTTATCATGGACAAGCTGATGCACAGGATGGGACTGCACGGCAAGAGTTTCATACCCCTCATCATGGGTTTCGGCTGCAACGTGCCGGCGGTGATGAGCACCCGCACAATCGAGAGCCGGCGTTCGCGTCTGGTCACCATCCTCATACTCCCCTTCATGAGTTGCAGTGCCCGTCTGCCAATATACATCATGATAGTGGGCACCTTCTTCGCCGCGAACTATCGCAGCATGGTGATGATTAGCCTGTATGTGATAGGCGTGCTCATGGCCGTGGTGATGAGCAGGCTGTTCTGCCGTTTCCTGGTACCTGGCGAGGACACCCCGTTTGTCATGGAACTGCCCCCCTACCGTTTTCCTACGGCGAAGGCGATGTTGCGCCACACCTGGGAGAAGGGCAAGCAGTATCTGAAGAAGATGGGTGGCATAATCCTGGTGGCGAGCATCGTGGTGTGGGCTCTGAGCTATTTCCCCCACCATGAGGAGCTGAGCCGTCAGGAGCAGCAGGAACAGAGTTACATAGGCCGCATAGGTCAGTGGGTAGAGCCCGTGTTCCGCCCGCAGGGTTTCGACTGGAAACTCGATGTGGGACTCATAGCCGGTGTGGGAGCTAAGGAGATAGTGGCGAGCACCATGGGGGTGCTCTACAGCAATGACGAGAGCGTGGCCGACGACGGCAGCGACGATGCCGTGGCCATGCAGAAGAAGTACGATGCCCTGCATGCG
>OMSQ01000182.1 GCA_900313805.1 uncultured Prevotella sp.
GTAACTTTGCTTCGTAAAACACGATGTAATACTATGAACGTTGAAACTATCAGAGACATAATACAAAGACAGCCCAACCTTTCTACAGCCCTCGGCATGGAGTTTATCTCCACCCCCGACGACGACACCTGTATGGCCACGATGACCGTGGATGAGCGCAACAGGCAGCCGTTTGGCTTCCTCAGTGGCGGCGCCTCGCTGGCACTGGCAGAGAACCTGGCTGGAGTTGGGTCGTGCTCTCTCTGCCCGGGCAAGATATGCGTGGGCATAAGCGTGAGCGGACAGCACGTGAAGGCCGTGATAGAGGGCGATACCGTCACTGCTCTGGCACGACTGGTGCACAAGGGACGCACGCTACATGTGTGGGATGTGGAGATAACAGATTCCAATGGTGAGACCATTTCAACAGTACACGTAACCAACTATGTCATAGCATCAAAGAAAAAACCATGAAACAACCGTTCGCACTGTACCGACTGCCACACGCCGACCATTATATGAGTGTGACGCAACTCGAGGGTGAGGCAAGAGAGTTTATCTCCGTATCACAACTCGATGGACAAAGCGGCTATGTGTTTGCTCCATTCTTGTCCACTCCGCAGATGCCGGTGCTGCTGATACGCCCAGATGAGGTGAAACGCATACCACTGCCCGAGATACAGTCAAATCCCATGCCGATGACCCACAGACAGGATGCCGCCGGAGCAATGAGAAAACGCTACGACCTCGACTTCGCATCCTTCCATGCACATGTGAATATGGGTGAGTTTGAGAAAATAGTGCTGGCACGCAGCATGAGGATATACCATGCGGCACCTCTTGACCATACTCGGCTTTTCCTCGATGCTTGTGCCACATATCCGCGCATGATGATCGCCCTGGTGTCGATACCGCAGGCAGGCACGTGGCTCATGGCCACACCCGAGATACTGCTTGAGGGCGAACTCACACAGTGGCATACCGTGGCACTGGCTGGCACTATGCCCGTGAGTGCCGATGCCGAAAAACCATTGTGGGATGAGAAAAACATCCGCGAACAGCGACTTGTATGCACATACATCATACAAAGTCTGGAACAGTTTGGCACTAACATAGAGGAACAAGGACCCACTACCGTACGCGCGGGACATCTGTGGCACCTGCGCAGCGATTTTTCTTTCTCTCTGGCCGATGACCTCCGACTGGGTGCACTGCTTGACCGCTTGCATCCCACGCCTGCCGTATGCGGACTTCCAAAAGAGCGTGCACGCCGTTTCATTCTCGACAACGAGGCCGCACCCAGAGAATACTACAGCGGCTTTTGTGGGCCGCTGCGCATGGGTGAGGAACAGACACACCTGTATGTCAACCTGCGCTGCATGCATATCAGCACCCATTACTGCCAACTCTTTGCCGGCGGAGGAATACTGCCCGACAGCATGGTGCAGAAGGAATGGGAGGAGACGGAAACAAAACTCGACACCATGCGCCGGCTGCTCATGATGCACCAGCAATAACTACATCCCGACATGTACTGCAACAAGGAAAACATCAATATGCTGACAGCACTCCTCGTGAAGCACGGGGTGACGCAGTGTGTAGTGTGTCCGGGGTCGAGAAACGCCCCTATAGTGCACAACCTGGACGCCTGTCCGGAGATACAGTGCTACGGGGTCACCGACGAGCGCAGCGCCGCCTTCTTTGCTCTGGGACTGATAATGGCCACGCGTAGACCAGCAGCCGTATGCGTTACCTCAGGTTCTGCCCTGCTCAATGTGGCACCGGCAGTGGCCGAGGCCGCCTATCAGCACCTGCCCCTGTTGGTCATCTCTGCCGACAGACCCCAGGCATGGATTGACCAGTTGGATGGTCAGACGCTACCACAGCCGCCGCTGCTCTCATCACTTGTGGCATATGTGGCGGCACTCAATGAACCACACGACAACACCACGCGGTGGCAGTGCTGCCGCTTGATAAACGAGGCACTCATGGCTCTTTGGCCCACTGGCGATGCACCCTCGGACACTGACGGCTGTTTTGGCGCACCGGTGCATATCAATGTGCCCATCAGCGAACCCCTCTTCCGTTTCGATCAGCCGTCGCTCCCCGCAGTGCGCATGGTGCGCAGACACGGTACGCTTGCAGAGAGCCTGCCCTGCGACATCATGCAGCGGCTCACAGCATCACGCAGGCCATTGATGGTCATTGGCCAGTGCCGTCTGCATCTCTCTGCAGAAGAGCAAAAGGCGGTCGATGAGTTGTGTGCGCTGATGCCGGTGCTGGCAGAACCCCTCACCGATGCCGTGCCTATGCCATGCTATGCCGAGGAATGGGTGACAGATAACCAGGAATGGCACCCCGACTTCATCATGTATATCGGCGGGGCAGTGGTGAGCAAAAAGATAAAACAATACCTGCGCTCCCAGCGTGATGCTTACACGGTGATGATACATCCTATGGGCAGGTTGGAGGATGTGACAATGCACGCCGACGAGGTGGTGGCCATGGACTGGCGACAGGCTCTGCTCATCACGGCACGTGCGATGGCCGACAGACAAGGACAGGAGGCGTTCCCATCCCTGCCGACAGTTACCGACCGACCCGTAGACAACACCCCCTCTACCTTTTCCACCGACTTCGTGGTGGCATATCTGGAAGAGCAGTTGTACGACCTCGACTGCACCTGCCATGTGCACTATGCCAACAGCAGTGTCGTGCGTAGCGCATGCCGCTTTGCCCACCATCATGTGTATTGCAACCGCGGTGTCAACGGCATCGAAGGTTCGCTCTCCGTGGCCGTAGGACATGCTGCCGCACTGGCAGCAGAAGGGTCTGATGACAAAGTGATACTTGTGACAGGAGACCTCAGCTTCTTCTACGACCAGAACGCGCTGTGGAATGACCACCTCTCCGGACATTTGCGCGTGGTGCTCATCAATGACGGCGGAGGCAGCATCTTTGCCACAATCCCAGGACTGGCTGGCAGTCAGGCCTATCCCAAACTGGTGTGCGGTGCTCACCACACCTCTGCACGTGGCATTTGCACACAGTGCGATGTGGGATACCTGCACGCCGACGATGCCGATTCCCTGCGCATGGCCATGATTACCATGCTCACCGAAGAAACCACCCGTCCTATAGTGCTGGAGGTGATGATGACAAAAGACAACTAGTGACCATCTATGGCTCGAAAACGCACACTTCCCCCGCCTTATCGTGGCTCGGCATATTCCAACCCACTGCCACCTCCCAGTCCCCGTAAGCACAAGACACTGCGCGGCTGTCTGATAGGCGTGGCCGCCTTCTTCCTCTTGGGCATCATAGGTGTACTGCTCGAAGATGAAGACAAGAAGAAAGCCAACGACGCCAGACAGACGGCTCTGATGAATCGTGGCGACGACGAGAAGGAGATGAGTCATGACCACACATGGACCATCGACGATGTGCCCATGGCACACTTGCAGAATGCCAGCGAGTATGTGAGCGACCCCGAGCATTACCTCAGCCGTGAGGAGAAGAAAAAGGCGGATGAGTTTCTCGCCAGGTTGCAAACCGACTGCGACGTGCAGTCGGCATACATCGTGGTGGGACATGTGCCTAATGCCAACACCTACCGCTTCGCCGTCGACCTGGGAAGAAAATATGGGGTTGGCACAGCAGAGACAGGGCGCGGCGTGACCGTGGTTGTGGCGGTGGAAGACCGTAAATGGAGCATCGTCACCACGAGGGAGGTGCAGGGCGAATTGCCAGATATACTCGCCAATGACATAGGTACAGACTATATCGTGGCAAACATGAAGAAGAGCGATCCCTCGGCTGCCGTGATGCAGAGTGCAGAGGCACTGTACAACCTGTTTAGTACAGGCAACATCTTTGTGGGCGAGAACCACGGGTGGACAGCGAAAGGACTGAAACTCGATTCGCTGATGCAGGCTGGACTGTATGTTTTGGACATGGACCGGATGTTGAGTGAGCACACACGCGACTCGCTCAATACTATGCTCTCACGCTATAGTAGCGCTACTGGCGGACTGGCTCTGTGCCTGCTCTGCCGCGACATGGCTGGCGAGGCTCTGGGAATGGCACGGAGCATGTCTGCGGAAGTAAAAATAGACTCCCTCAAAGCCCCTTCGTTCATCGTGGCTGTGAAGTATGCACCAAACAGCAACAAACAGTGGGGCATATACTATAACGATCCGTTTGCCGACAAGGTAGGCAAGGACCTGGCCGTGAGTATAATGGAGAA
>OMSQ01000179.1 GCA_900313805.1 uncultured Prevotella sp.
CAACTCGGGCGGCAGTTACACCAACCGCCTGCATTTCTGGATAAAAGAAGCAGAGATGCACTTCGCCCAGGAGAACCTCACCCTGCCGGCTCGTTACAACAAGGTGTCGCGACTGCCCTTTGTCGTTGACGGCATGGAGGACGATGCAAGAGTCACCGTCACCCTCACCGACAAGAGCGGCCGACCGTCAGACATGTATGACATCCATGTGGAGTATAACAGGGAGAAGCAGGTGCAGGAGGCCGTCATCATGGACAAGGTGTTAGAAGAGGAGAAAGACAGTCACACCCCCGGCCATTTCATAGAGTTGAACATGCACTTAGTGGCAGTGAATGCCAGCGGCATGAAAGTGGAAAGCGACTTCCTTCTGGTACGTTTCTACATGGGCTTAGTGTACGATATCGGCGTGGGCTATGAGGGTTATGAGGTTGGTTGCTATTTCGAACAGTATAACCCCGAGAAACATACCGAGAAGTTGGTGTGGGCCGAGTCGGGAGGCAAGACCTACGTGCCTGCCGAGACAAGAAGTTTCCTGCGCTTATACGACTACGACGAGCAAAGCCACTCCGTCATCATCATATCACCGGTGCCCGACCCGAAACTCTTCAGCATAAGAACCATAGATGAGACAGAGCAGGAGCGTGTGAACAAGCTCGGCATAAACTACCAGACCAAGGACACCGGTCATCCTCGCGGCACAGTCATCATCCTACGCTGTCTCCAGGCCCTGCTCGACGCCCCCTCTCGCATCGATGCCGTGTTGCAGTTTGGCACCAAGTACAAGGGCAAGGAGTATAAGTGCGAGACCCAGGTGCTGCTATGCTCCCAGCCCCATCGTGAGCACATGGACAATGCAGCCGTACGCGACCCATTGGTCAAAGAAGACCGTCGGTTGCTGAAGCACATGGAAGAGATAGAGAACAACATCATGCGCCTTGGCTTGAGTGAACGTCTTGCCCCCCTCATCAAGTTTATCCACCTTTGGAAGTTTGGCTACCTGGAGGACTACGGTGTGGACAGCGAGAGTGCCAAGACCATAGCGCGCGTGTATGCATATATGCTTGGTACGGTAGACGACTATGAGAGAGCAGAGGCCAAGCCCCTGTCTCTGGCAGGCGAGATAGGACAGTTCTTCGCCGACTACGGCAAGGCCATGGTCAAGACATACAACGAGTGGGCATCAAGTCCATACTTTCAGGTACCCCTGTTGTTAGCCCGCATCGGTCTTGGCTTATTCACCCTGGGCAAGTCAGAATGTATCTTCCGTCTGTACGATGCCTTCAGCATAGGTATGTTGGAAATCAGCATGGCCGAGTTGTACGTGAACGAAGGCCGTGATGCCGTGACCAATCAGATGAAAGCCATGGTGATAGAAGCCGGCAAGTGGCAGATCTTCCACATGGGCATATCCCTGTGCCTTCACATCGCCGTGACGCCCGTGCCCGGGCAGTCCAAACCCCCGATTAGGCCGGCATCGTCGTCGAAGCCGAAGCCCAAGGTGAAGCCAAAGCCCACCAAGAACCAGTACTCCACGGGCAAGAAGGGCGAAGCATCGAAGAAAGCCTTCGACGAGGCCGCAGGCCGGCAGAAGAAGGCACGTGCCGACGTACGCTCGCCAGAAGCCAGGACCAAGACAAAAGGCAAGCGTCCGGCGAAGAGTCTGAAGGAAGGCATAGACTACGGAGGCACTAAGGCAAAGAAGGACATAAGCAACCTGAAATCCATCATTGAGGAGTGCGAGAAGAACCCGTCGAAGGATAACCTCAAGAAGCTGCGCGAACTCGTGCTCGAGGTGCAGAGCAACAAGCAGGCCATGTACAAACTAAAAAACCTCGGCTCAGAGTATGACGGCGTAAGGAAGGCCTTCAACATGGAGATGATGAAACTGTACAACGAGACAGACATCGCCGTGATGCGCGACCTGGCGAAGAAATACGGTCTGAAGCCCTCCGACATAAGATACAACAACGTGTCCTCGTCGAGTTTCGATGCCCTGATCGACGGCAAGACCATCACCTTCGACCGCGATATCACCTACTACTACATCAAGGACGGCAAGAAAGTGTACTTCGACCAGATAACCACGCGTGAGCTTTACAATCGCCACTTCTACAAGCAGGCAACGGGTATAGACACCGCCCACCAGTCATTGGCCAACCGTTTCAGTCGGAAGATGGACCAGACAAACATAGAGGATGTAATCAACGAATTCGACAGTTTCGGCAAGGAGGAGAACTTGAAGGTCCTCTTCGACAAGAACCGCCATACAGAAGCCCTGCCAGATGCCAAGAAAGTGAAGGAGGCTATGGTGTGGAAGACCGAGGAGTGGCTGTTGGAGGGCGAGCGTAAGTTGGCTGCGGCAGAGCGGCTCGAAGACCCAGTGGCACGCAAGGCACTAATGTCCGAGGCCGTGAGCGACCTCATGGAGGGCAACCGCCAGAC
>OMSQ01000180.1 GCA_900313805.1 uncultured Prevotella sp.
CGAGCAGGAATTGCACAACTCGCATTTAATTTTATCTTTCATTATCATGAAGTACCTTGCTCAGATCTTTCAGGAAAAGTTGACGAGGAGACTTTATCGAATTATTTTAAAGAGTTAAAGCAGCAAGCAGAACAATGCCACCGAACACACATTCTTTCAATGATAATTGGTCGGATTCTTGGTAATTTTAGAGAGACCGAAGACTATCCTTCAGATATATTATGTCGTTTTGTTGAATATTTTAATGACGACAACGTAGATACAGAAATAAGTTGCGCTATAAGCAATCGAAGAGGTATGACATCACGGGTATTCTATGAGGGTGGAACTATTGAGCGAAATCACATTGACACATTTATTAAATATAGAGACAGAGCACGGCTTCGCTCTCCGCGTTTAACTCATATCTTTGAAGATTTGATTAAAGTTTATCAACAAATGGCAGAAAAAGAAGATAATAGAGCTACATTTTTAGATATAACACATTAAAATGTATTTATTGGAAAAACAGTAACGACATATTTGATAGACGAGAATCCGAAAAGAACTCAGTATGTGTTCATCAGTAAAGATTTGTTAGATGTATTAGACGAGATTAGACGAGATTTATTTTGGATCATCATATAGGGTCATCCAGGATGTGCTAATAATCCATTGTCCGTTGGGGCAGCGAAGAACTCTGTTGGTTCTTGGACGAGCCAAGCGGCAGGGCCGAGCGTGGAGAAAAAGGAAGATGGTTCGGAGACAAGTTCGGAGACAAGCAACTTTAGTTCGGAGACAAAAGAAGAAAGTTCGGAGAGAAGGAAAAAAAGTTCGGAGAGGATCCTTGATTTAATCAAGAATAAACCGACAATATCTGCAGCAGAGATAGCGATGGAAATAGATATGTCAGCACGAGGTGTGGAGAAGCAAATTAGAAAGCTTCGAGAAACTGGCATTATAAAGCGTATAGGTGCTGATTTCGGTGGTTATTGGGAAATAATTGAGCGATGACATTCAGGATGTTTTCATGCGGTTAAATTCCAGCAAACGGCGATTTACTGTCAGTATTTGTACCGTCAAAATGTAAGTGACCTAAGAATGAAGTTGTTTCGCTTGACAAGAACAGGAAATAGCATCTCAAAGAGTCTTAGAAGAAAATTTAGACGAGATTTATCTGAAATTTTCCTATCGGGTCTCACATACAAACAGTCACCAAGCCCTTGTATATAAGGGATTTCGTAAAGTGTCTTATCAGACAAGCATATTGAAATTTTATCCCATTTTATCCGGACTTACGACTCCGATATTATATGGAACAAACACGGAAAATATGGCTGATTATGCCTGATTAACACATTTTCTCACGAAAAAAGCCATATTTTTTGCAAAGAGAAAAAAAAGTAGTACATTTGCAATTCGATAAATGGGTGTGTGACGACTGATGACACACTGACAAGACTTTAAAACCTAATGGCCTGATGAGACAACTGAAGATAACAAAATCGATAACTAACCGCGGTGAGAGTGCTGCCCTGGAGAAATACTTGCAGGAGATAAGCAAGGAAGAGCTGATATCCCTGGAGGAGGAGGTGGAGCTGGCTCAGCGCATAAGGCAGGGCGACCGCGTGGCTCTGGAACGGCTGACTCGCGCCAACCTGCGCTTCGTGGTGTCGGTGGCCAAGCAGTACCAGAACAAGGGTCTGAGTCTGCCCGACCTGATAAACGAGGGCAACATGGGCCTGATACGCGCCGCGGAGAAGTTTGACGAGACACGAGGCTTCAAGTTCATATCATACGCCGTGTGGTGGATACGTCAGAGCATAATGCAGGCCATAGCCGACCAGAGCCGTATGGTGCATGTGCCCCTGAATCACATTGGGTCGGTGAGCAAGATACACCGCATGCAAAACAAGTTCGAGCAGGAACATGAGCGCCATCCGAGCGTTGACGAGATAGCCGAGCAACTGAACATGCCGCATGAGAAGGTGGAGGATGCACTGAAGGTGGGAGGCCACCACGTGTCGGTGGACGCACCCTTCACCGAGGGCGAGGAGAACAGTCTGCTGGACATTCTGCCCAACACAGATGCGCCCAACACCGACAACGAACTGGTGAAAGAGTCGCTGCGCGAGGAGATAAAGAGGGCTCTGGGCAGTCTGAACGAGCGTGAGCGCAATGTGATTCAGGCCTACTACGGAATAGACATGCCTGAGATGACGATGGAGGAGATAGGCATGAAATACGGACTGACACGCGAGCGTGTGCGCCAGATACGAGAGAAGGCCATCCGCAGGCTGCGTCACAACACAAAGAACAAGGTATTGAGGTCTTATTTGGGATAAGACATTAAGGAAAAAGATACGATGGACATAAGAAAGATTATCATGGCACTTCTGATGGTGGTGCTTGGTGCAGGCAGCGCGGCGGCTCATCCCGTGAGCGTGCCCCGTCTGTATGTGTTTGGCTTCGCCGCCTCGTTCAACGACTCCACGGTCTATATCACCGAGGTGCAAACCGTGGACAGCGCATGGATAGAGAGCAATGGCGGTTTCCTGTACAACCGCGGCGAATATGCCAACCAGTTACGCACCTACCTGAAGTCGATAGGCAAGGCCGATGAGACCTGCGTGGTGTTTTTCGCCACTAAAGAGAGTGACATTCTGAAACAGTATGTGAAACTGCGCAAGACTTACGAGCAGCCCAAGAAGAAGGAAAGGGAGATGCGCGGCCGCTTTCTGGTGACCAACGTGCGCACGGAGTCGTTCCGCTTCCGCAGCGTGCCTTTGGAGATGAGTGGTGTGGAGCCCGAGAAGACGAAGGCTGAGCGTCGTGCTGAGAAGGAAGCCCAGAAGGCAGCCCGCAAGGCAGCAAAGGACGGCAAAAGCAAGAAGCCCCACAGCATGCCCAAGAGTGACGCTCCACAACAAGTGATGACAATAGGCGAAGACAAGGCATCATGACGACACATCATTTTGCCATAGCCGATATGCATGTGCAACTGTCCTTTGCTGTGAGCAAGTATAACAGTCTGCGCCTGCTGCCCTCCATCCTGCCTTTCCAGTGCGAGGCCGACACCCCCTACCCTGACCTCTTCAGCCTGACGATAGACGACACGCTTCCCCCACGTCCGCGCGAGGAGCGGGAGCGCATACGCGATTTCGACTCAGGCAACGGTGTGACAGTGGTAGACCATCTGAAGAGTGGCGGCTACCAGTTTATCATTCGCGACCTGAAGGGCTACGACTGCTGTCTGCTCCAGAGCAACGAGGATTTCAGCGAGTGTCGCTGTGCCCTCAACGGCAATCATGACATGCGCTGCTATGGCCTGAACAACGCCCTGATGCTGTGCATGGCTTTTGCCGGCAGTTTCCACAGCATTCTGCTGATACACGCCTCGCTGGTGAGACACCGCGGTCGCGGCTATGCCTTCATAGCCAAGAGCGGCACGGGCAAGTCGACCCAGGTGAGCAACTGGCTGCGCTACATACCCGACTGCGACCTGATGAACGACGACAATCCCATAGTACGTGTGGTGGGCGACGAGACATTCATCTACGGAAGTCCGTGGAGTGGCAAGACGCCGTGCTACCGCAATGTGAAGGCTCCCCTCGGAGCCATCACCCGCATAGACCGTGCCGAGAAGAACAGCGTGGAGCGACTTGTTCCCGTAGAGGCCTTCGCATCGCTGCTGCCGTCATGCAGTTCAATGAAATGGGACAGTAAGATATATGACGGCATCTGCAGCACCGTGGCCCGTGTGGTGGAGACCACCGGCATCTACACCCTGCACTGCCTGCCCGACAGGGAGTCGGCCGAGGTATGCCGTGCCACCATAGCCCAACCCTTCGACTGAACAGCGATGAGCATCAAGCGAGTAGAGTTTCCCAACCATGTGATCATTCCCATCATCATAGAGGAGTTGCACAAAGGTCATACAGCCACGCTCAACCTGCGCGGCTGGAGCATGCGCCCCTTTCTGGAGCACGACCGCGACAAGGCCCTGCTCTGTCTGCCCGACAAGGTGAAGGTGGGCGACCCTGTGCTGGCCGA
>OMSQ01000001.1 GCA_900313805.1 uncultured Prevotella sp.
CCTTTCTATATAGCACGCCGATACCTCTTCTCCAAGAAGAGCACCCATGCCATCAATGTCATCAGCGGCATAAGTGCCGGTGGCGTGGCGCTGGCCACCATGGCCCTGGTGGTGACCCTCAGCGTGTTTAATGGCTTTCATGACCTCGTGGCATCGTTTTTCACCAGTTTCGACCCCCAGCTCAAGGTGGTGCCTGTAGAGGGAAAGACAGCTCCTGCCGACGACCCTGTGCTCACTGCCATACGCCAGATGGAGGAGGTGGACGTGGCTACGGAATGTGTGCAGGATCAGGCACTGGCTGTGTACGGTGACCGGCAGTCGACGGTGATAGTTAAAGGGGTGGACGACAATTTTGATGAACTGACGCATATCACAGAGATATTGTATGGGGCGGGCGAGTTTGCGCTGCATGCCGCAAACCTTCAGTATGGTACGCCTGGCATACAACTGGCGCAGGCACTGGGTCTTAGCGCACGGTGGGAAGGATACTTGTATCTATATGCACCACAGAGAGAAGGACAGTTTGACGCCACGGCGCCAGAACAAGCCTTCGTGGCCGACTCGCTAATTTCATCGGGAGTGGTATTCAACATGCAACAGAGCAAGTATGACCGGCACTATATTGTGGCACCGATAGCCTTCGCACGTAACCTGTTCGGACAACAGGGTATGGTGAGCTCGCTGGAGTTGAGACTGAAACCCACGGCCAATTTCTCATCGGTGAAAAGCAAGATGCAGGAATTGGCGGGCGACCGCTTCATGGTACTTGACCGCTACGAGCAGCAGGCCGACACTTACCAGATAATGAACATAGAGAAACTCATAGCCTACGCATTTCTCACCTTCATTCTCATGGTGGCATGCTTCAATATCATCGGATCGCTCTCTATGCTCATCATTGACAAAAAGGAGGATGTTAATACCCTGCATAATATGGGAGCCACCGACAGGCAAATCACACGTATATTCATGATTGAGGGACGCATGATAGCCATGGCTGGTGCTGTGATAGGCATAGTGCTGGGACTCCTGCTATGCTGGGTGCAACATACCTTCGGCATTGTGGCACTAGGCGGTAGCAGCGGCTCGTTTGTGGTTGATGCCTATCCCGTGAGTGTGCATTTTTGGGATATTGTGATAGTGTTCTTCACTGTGGTGGCGGTCAGTTGGCTGGCTGTTTGGTATCCCGTGAGGTATCTGAGCAAACGACTACTTGGCAGAAACTGACGGAAGGGGTATATCCAGTTCCACACGCTCCACATCTATATCCTCATGCAGGAAAATCTTTGCCGACTCCTTGAATTTCTCTGTGCTCTCTGTGGTGAGATACTTCACCATGCCGCCACGGGTGCAGCTGCGCTCAATCTCGGTGTGACGGTTAAGATAGCTTTTCAGCGAGCCAGCCACATACTCACCCTGGGGGACGATACGCACGCCTGTGGGCAGGTATTTCACTATCTTGGGCATTAACAGAGGATAATGGGTGCATCCCAGTACTATGGCGTCTATCTCTGGGTCGGCACGCATTATCTCATCTATACGCTTCTTTACGAAATAGTCGGCACCAGGACCGTCGGCCTCATGGTATTCCACCAGTGGCACCCAGAATGGGCAGGCCACGCCAGAAACGCTGATGTCCGGGTGCAACTTTTGTATCTCGAGGTCGTAACTCTTACTGTTGATAGTTCCCTCTGTGGCAAGTATGCCCACATGCCGCTTGCGTGTCAGGGAACCGATAACCTCTGCCGTGGGACGGATGATACCCAGCACACGACGTGAGGCATCCCACTCAGGAAGGTCATTCTGCTGAATGCTGCGCAGAGCCTTGGCAGAGGCTGTGTTGCAACCTAAGATGACGAGATGGCAACCCATCTCGAACAGGCGGTAGACAGCCTGACGGGTGAATTCATACACCACATCGAACGAGCGCGGACCGTATGGCGCACGTGCATTGTCGCCAAGATATATATAGTCGTACTCTGGCAACAACTGGCGTATGCCATGCAAGATGGTGAGTCCGCCGTAACCACTATCGAAAATACCTATTGGACCAGGAGCTGTTGGCAGTGTGTTCATCGTAACAGTCGGTTTATTTGTTCACTAACATCCTCGCATACGGCACCGTCGGTGTATGGCACCGCTTGATGGTCGGTATTGAGAATCAGTGTATAGCCTCCGTTGGCTCCCACCTGACGGGCAGCCTCGTCTAACTTCTGACGAAGAGGAGTGACAGCCTGTTGCTCGGCTTCGCTCAACAGACGGGCGGCCTCGCTCTTGAACTTCACATTACGCGACATGAGTTCCTGCAATTCCGTCTGACGTTTTTGAAGAATAGATGGGGCGAAGTCGCGCTGACCATCGAGAAACTCTTCGTACTTTTTGTTAAACTCATCCTCGGCACGCTGCATCTCAGCCGCATATTGCTGACGCAACTTGTCAATGTTGGCCTGTGCCTCGATGTACTGGGGCATGGCGGTGAGTGTGCCATCGTAACTGAAATAGCCTATCTTGAGTTGCTGAGCACTGGCTCCCATCGCCAATAGCAACAGCATCATGACAACGATGTTTCTCCTCATGTATGGCAAATATAATCGGTGCAGACGGAGTCATCATAGACACGCGTCTGCACCTTATTGTGGACAATATGTTTACTTTGACAACAGCTGGGCCTTTACCTCACTGGTGATATCCTTGCTCAGGCTGTCATTGATGTAGAGCACGCTGCCGGCCTCCATCACATACACATAACCGCCGTTCTTGCCCACCATCTCGATGGCGTTCTTCACACGCTGGTATATGGGTTGCAACTTATCTGACTGAGCCTTCTGGAAAGCCTGCTGATTCTGCTGAGCCTGCTCACTGATACGCTGATACTTCTCCTGCAGACTCTCTTCTGTCTCCTTCTGCTTGGTGGCGTTCATAGTGCTCTTGTTCTTGTCATATTCATTGACAAGACGCTCCAGCTCAGCTTGAGACGCTTTCAGTTCGTCTTCATACTTTTTGCCTAATTGTTCCAGTTCCTGCTGTACTTTGGTTACCTCAGGCAGAGCCTTGAGCACGTTCTCTGTGTTAACATGTGCGAACTTCTGTGCAAACATAGACAGAGGTGCGAACATCAACATGATTAGCAATACTTTTTTCATCTTTCTGTGTATTTAAATTGTTTATTGTTTATTGTGTCAATTGGAGTATCCGAGTTTCTGCAATACTTCATTGCTTATATCTATCTTGGGGGAACCGAAGATGATACCGGCATCCGAGGCACGGTCTAATATCAGGGAATAGCCACGCAGGTCGGCGATGTCCTTTACGGCATTGTATATCTCTTCCTGTATGGGCGACATCAGGCTCTCACGTTTCTTGAACAACTCACCCTCTGGACCAAAATATTTCTTTTTCAGTTCGCTGGCTTCTTTCTCCTTGTTCATTATCTCTTCCTGTTTCTTCTGCTTCTGCTCCTGAGAGAGAAATACCACCTCGTTCTGGTAGTTCTTGTACAGTGTGGATGCCTCAGTGGTCAATGCTTCTACCTCGGCCTGCCACTTGCGTGACACCTGATTGAGTTGCTCGTTGGCACGTTCGTATGCCGGCACGTTCTTCAGGATGTAGTCCATATCAATTAGTGCAAACTTCTGTGCGCTGACACTCAGTGTTCCCAGCACAAACATACAGATGGTTACAAGTTTTTTCATCATAATAGTATTTATAATTATGTACGTAAGTATCAAAATTCCTGGCCAAGTACGAAGTGGAACCTGCTGCCTCCGCGGCTGCCGTACACCTTGTCGAAACCATAGGCCCAGTCGATACCCATCAGTCCTACCATAGGCAGGAAGATGCGCACGCCCACGCCTGCACTGCGCTTCATGTCGAAGGGGTTGAAATCGCTAGTGCTTGTCCATGCGTTACCGCCCTCCAGGAAGGTCAGTCCGTAGATAGTGGTATTGCCAAGCATGAAGGGATAGCGCAACTCAAGGGTGAAACGGTCGTATGCATAGCCCTCGGCACCGTATGGTGTGAGTGAGCCGTTCTCGTAACCACGCAGTCCGATGGTCTCCTCGGCATAACCGGTACTGTAGCCACTCATGCCATCACCACCCATGTAGTAGGTCTCAAAGGGCGACTTTTTATGGCTGTTGTAACTGCCCAGGAGTCCAAATTCCACCCTTGACATGAGTACGAAGCACTTTGCTCCGCCAGTGAGGGCTGTATAGGTGCGCGACTTAAATTTCCACTTGTGATACTCCACCCAGCTGTATTTCTCCTGCTGCTCAGCCTGATAAGTTGGCGAGGTGCGGTCGTTGGCCAGTGAGGCATAGTCCTTGCCATCCCAAGCCGACCATGGCGGGGTGATAGAGAGTGAGGCGGAGAATTCCGAGCCATGACGCGGGAACAACTGGTTGTCGGTAGACGTGCGGTTGAGTGTGATGCCAAGAGCCAGGTTGTTGGAATTGCCGTTGGTCATGAGGAAGTAACGCCAGTTCTTCAGTATATAGCGGGTGTAAGAGAGTTGCAGCGACAGCGTGAAATAGTCATCGGGCCAGCGCAGACGCTTACCCCATCCTACCGACACACCAATCATTTGGATGTACTTGTTGGGGTCGTAGTAGTTGTCGTAGTAGTTGTACGTATTGCTGCCGTAGCCATACATATAGCGGTTGTAGTTGTTCATCCAGGCACTGCTGTAGTAAGAACTCGACACATCGCTCTGTTTGCTGTAGTAGGCGCCTACGCTGAATTGGATGGGACGCTTTCCGCCAAACCAGCCCGTGGAGTAGGAACCGTTGAACGAGTAATAATAGCGACCGTTGGTCTGTGCACCAATGCTCAACACCTCACCATCGCCCACTGGCAATATGCCGCGATGCTCCTTGTTTTTGTTAAACAGGTTGGCCATGGAGAAGTTGTTGAGTTTCAGTCCCAGACGACCTATCACGCCAGTTTGTCCCCATCCCAGCGAGAATTCTATCTGGTCGTTGGATTTCTGTTCCAATTCCCAGTTGATGTCCACTGTGCCATCCTCATAATTGGGCTTTACGTCGGGGTTTATTTTCTCCGGATCGAAATGTCCCATAGATGCCAACTCACGTGCAGAGCGCTGTATGGCCTCCTTAGAGAACAGGTCTCCAGGCTTGGTACGCAGTTCGCGGCGCACCACATTCTCGTAAAGGCGTGTGTTGCCCGATATGCGCACATGGTTCACACGGGCCTGTATGCCCTCGTTGATACGCATCTCCAAGTCTATTGAGTCGCCCACGATATTCACCTCGGCAGGCTGAAGGTTGTAGAACAGGTAGCCGTTGTTCCAATAGTTGTTGCCCACGGCGTCATCGTCTTCGGTCAGTCGCTTGTTCAGCAACTTCTGGTTGTACACATCGCCCTTTTCCATACCCAGCACGCGGGTGAGATAGTCGGTGCTGTACACAGTGTTACCTACCCAGGTGATATTCCTCAGATAGTATTTCTTGCCCTCATCCACTTTCACGTACACATTCACGTGCTTGTCGTCATAGTTCCACACGCTGTCTTCCACTATCGTGGCATCGCGGTAGCCGTATTCGTTGTATTTCTCTATGAGGTGCTGCTTGTCTTCTTTCCAGCGCTCAGGGGTAAATTTCTTCGATTTGAGGAAGTTGACAAACTTGCCGGCCTCGTGTGTCTTGGCCAGTGCGCCTTTCTTGAACAGGCCGCCCTTGATTTTGCTGTCAGAGAGTTGCTCGTTGCCTTCGATAATGATCTGATGCACCTTCATCTTCTGCTTCTTGTCTACCTCCACATCGAGAATCACCTGATTCTTGTTGGCCACATCATCACGCTGTCTGATGTTTATCTCTGCATTTTTGTAACCTTTGTCATCAAAATAGCGCTTAGCCAGAATCTTGGCACGGTCGATGATGTTTGGTGTCACCTGTCCGCCCTTGATGATGCCGAGTTTGGATTCCAGGTCTTCGCGTTCCGACTTCTTCACACCGCTGTAATTGATGGTCGATATGCGTGGACGTATGGCCAGATTGATGTGCAGGTACACTTTGTTGCCCACGATGGAGTCGGCAAGTATAGACACGTTGGAGAACAGTCCATGTCGCCAGTAGCGTTTCACGGCGTCGGTGATATCGTTTCCTGGCACAGTGACGCTTTGACCCTCGCGCAGTCCGGATATGCCTATGAGCACGTAGTCCTCATATCCATCCACACCAGACACGGTGATGCCGCCTATGGTGCATGAGCGGGGAGTACCGGCATAGCTGATGTCGGGTTTGATTATTCTTTCTTGTGCCTGTATGGCTGTGGCTATCATAAGAGTTGCCACTGCCACTATTGTTCTTATGCGGTATTTCATCGTTGGTTAGATGTCTGTGTCGTATTATTGCTGGTTGGCAGCCTGTTCTTCCGTCTTGCCGAAGCGGCGTTGCCTGCGTTGATAGTCAATGATGGCCTGGTGCAGATGCTCCTCATCGTAGTCGGGCCAGTAGGTGTCGGTAAAGTAGAGTTCGGCATACGCGATCTGCCATAGCAGGTAGTTGCTCACCCTCAGTTCCCCGCCAGTGCGTATGAGCAGGTCGGGGTCGGGCATGAAACTAGTGTTGAGGTGCTCTGAGATAAGTGCCTCGTCAATCTCCTCTGGCTCTAGAGTGCCGTCCTTCACCTTTTCTGCCAGTTGCCTCATGGCGCGTGTTATTTCCCATTTCGACGAATAGCTCAAGGCGATGGTCATGGTCATGGCGTCGTTGGCCTGTGTATGCTCCATGGTCTCGAAGAGCTTCTGCTGCACTACTTCTGGCAGGCGTTCTATATCACCTATGACACGGAAGCGCACATTGTTCTTCATGAAGATCTCATCCTCGAGCGAGGTGAGTACCAGTGCCATAAGTGCTGCAACCTCGTCTGCCGGCCTGTTCCAGTTCTCCGTGCTGAAGGTGTAGAGGGTGAGGTATTTCACTCCTATCTCCTTACATTCGGTAGTGATGCGGCGCACAGCCTCCACACCGGCCTGGTGACCGTAACTGCGCGGCTGCTTCCTCTCATTTGCCCATCTGCCATTGCCATCCATGATGATGGCAATATGAGCCGGTATGCGTGTCATGTCAAGATCTTTTCTCATTGCGCTGTGCTTCTTCTTATTCGTCGTCGTTATGGCAAGTGCGGCACTTAGCCATGAAACTGTATGTAAATGATACCCGTAGCAGGGAGTAGCAGTCGGTGTTTTTGAACAGTCCGCTGCTCTTTATGCCGTATGGGTCTTCAGAGCCGTCGAGTTTGTCGCTCAACGAGAGGTGCAGTGCCCACTCCACAGTCAGGTTGGTGCGGTCGCCCATCTTGTACTTCACTCCTATACCCAAAGGCACGTTGGCTGTAAAAACGCTCTTGTCGGCTTTTACGTATGTGCCGCCAATGCCACCGAAGATATAGGGGGTGAGACGCTTGGCTCCCCGGTAGTCTCGACCGGTGCCGTAGGGCCAGAAATTCTGCTCATACACCACACCCACGTCTACCAGACTATTGTCGAAGGTGTATAACACGTCCTTGTCTCCTGGATGATAGGTTTCTACATCGGCAGAAGAGCCTTTTATCTTGCCGTATGTGGCACTGGCACGCAGCGCGGAGTAGGGGTTGAAGATGCGGCGGGCAACAATGGATCCTGCGGGCTGCACATTCTCAAAAGGTGATGAGCTGTAGTCTCCCAGATATCCCATGATGCCTGCTCCGCCACCAATCTCGGCACGGTATTCCACATCGCCTTGTGCATGCGATGTGGTGCCTACAGCTAATGCAAGTGTGGTGAGCAAGGTGATATAGAGACTTCTCATCGCTGTCATCCTATTCGGTGAATGCCGTCTGTACTTTCTCCCAACCCAGTTGTGTGAGTCGGCCGCGCCATATCTGTCCGCTGCCGCTGCATATCAGCCACACGAAATGGTCGCTGTCGGTGGCTATTGCCGCTTCTGTGGCGCTCATTGACTTGGGCCATTCATAGCGTTCATCGCTCATCCATGTCACACCACAGTCGGGCGAGTAGTATATCTGACTGAGGGCTTTCGCTGTACTTGCGCCCTGTCCTGCTCCTCCTATTGCCAACAGTCCGCTGTCGTATGGTATTACTTGCAGGTTGGTAAGCATGGGCAACTTGTTCTTGCTGTCAGAGAGAGAGTAGTACATCCATGGTTGGGCTGCATCGGGGTCTATTATCTGCGACCAGGTCTGTGCCCAGCTGTCTGTGCTGTAGACTGCGGCGTCACGATGACCGATGAGCAGCAGGCGCTGTACGTTGGCATTTGTGGACAGTGTGCTTGTCATCATACAGGCATCTTGTGTGGGCAGCAGGGTGGCACTTTGGTCGAGTGTCTCTTCGTTCCACGTCTGTCCTTCATCGTCGGAGCGTGTGAGCGTGCCGCCGCTGCTAATGGCATAGAGGGCATCGGCAGTGGCTCCAAGCAGTGCGCTGATGTTGGTATCTGATGTCTTGTTCCATGATATTCCGTCTTCACTGCGCCATATTCCGCCGTCGTGAAGCATGTACATGCTGGTGCCGTCAGTGACCACGCGATGAGCCAGGTCTGCAGGCAGTTGAGTGCCGATGTTGGTGCTGAGTCGCTGCCATGCCGTACCCTCGGGCAGTGAACTCGTGTATATGGCACCTTCGCCCTGCTGGGCACCAAAGACAAAAAGCTTGGTGCCGCACACCAGTGCACGTAGGTCGGTCATGGTGGATAACTCAGCATTCGTAGTGCGTTGGTTCCAGTAGAACTTGTCTGACTCCTGCTGGTGCACGTTCACCTTAACCGTGTATTGACGCTGACGTTCACTGTTGAGTGAGGTGACATAGAATATCCGTGGAGAGGTGAAGTCTATGGAGTCGCTGCTGGAATAGGATACCATGTCTTCACTGTCGATAGCGCGCATGGTGATGTAACCTGAGTTCTTACTTGTGGCTATGCATATCACGTGGGCCGCATCGGTACCGTATGGCAGCGAGTCTGGATTGTATATCTCTCCCTTGTCCTGGTCGATATAAAACTTATAGTTTGCACCATTGTAGGTGGTCTTGCTCAATGTTTCTTCACCATCGTCATCCTTGGTGTATGTGTATTGATTGAGTGTGCCCAAAGAGAAGGCGATGATGGCAGCATCATCGTATCCAGAGAGGTTGACCTCTTCTGTATCACCCAGGCAGGAGGTGGTGAGCATGACGCATGCTGTCAGCAGAATCGGTAATATGCTTGTTTTTTTCATCTATTTCACGCAATTTGGCTGCAAAATTAGAAAGTTTTCCTTAAATAACCCGCTTTTTCGACATAATATTATGCAATTTAATAAATTATGGGCTATTTTTAAGGTCTATTTAGAATTAGACAAAAAATCTATTTAGAAATAGACAAAAAAAAAGAGGACGATATGAGTCGCTCACACCGGCCTCCTGAAAACATCTTAACGAGTGCTGGTTTTACTTAGTGTGACCATGCAGATGACGGTCATCAAAGCAATAAATCCCAGCATCACAGTTGTTTCATAATCTAATAACATAAATCTTTACCTTAAAAATCTATCAAACTACTAACCTAATGAATGGAATGTTCTCACGAACACGATGCAAAGGTACTGGCTTTTTATCATACGCACAAGGATAGTGCTGTTGTCTTTCCATAAAAGCTCCCTTTTATTGACTTGTGTCAACTATCATTACAAAATCAGCCCGTCTCTCATTCGGAGACGGGCTGTATAATCATGCGCTATAAAGCGATGGCTTGACTTTACAGCTGGGGACCAGCGGCCACAAGAGCCTTGCCAGCTTCGTTGCCCTGATACTTCACGAAGTTTTTGATGAAGCGTGCAGCCAGATCCTTGGCCTTTTCTTCCCAGATGCTTGCTTCAGCGTAAGTGTCGCGTGGGTCGAGGATGTTAGTATCTACACCAGGCAACTCTGTGGGCACCTCGAAGTTGAAGAAAGGAATCTTCTTGGTGGGGGCGGTGTTGATGCTGCCGTCGAGTATGGCGTCGATGATGCCACGAGTGTCCTTGATGGATATGCGCTTGCCTGTACCGTTCCAACCGGTGTTCACCAGATAAGCCTTGGCACCGTTGGCTTCCATCTTCTTCACCAGCTCCTCGGCATACTTTGTGGGATGCAACTCGAGGAAAGCCTGACCGAAGCAAGCAGAGAAAGTGGGTGTGGGCTCGGTGATGCCGCGCTCGGTACCTGCCAGTTTGGCTGTGAAGCCAGAGAGGAAGTAGTACTTGGTCTGCTCGGGAGTGAGGATGGACACGGGAGGAAGCACGCCAAAGGCATCGGCGCTGAGGAATATCACCTGCTTGGCAGCGGGAGCTGCACTGATAGGACGCACGATGTTCTGTATGTGGTCGATAGGATAGCTGACGCGGGTGTTCTCTGTCACACTCTTGTCTGCGAAGTCTATCTTGCCGTTCTCGTCCACTGTCACGTTCTCCAGCAGTGCGTTGCGACGGATTGCGTTGTATATGTCGGGCTCGCTCTCCTTGTCCAGGTTGATAACCTTGGCATAGCAGCCACCTTCAAAGTTGAACACGCCATTGTCGTCCCATCCGTGCTCGTCGTCACCAATAAGGAGACGCTTCGGGTCGGTGCTCAGAGTGGTCTTACCTGTGCCGGAGAGACCGAAGAAAATGGCTGTATTCTCACCGTTCATGTCGGTGTTGGCAGAGCAGTGCATGGATGCAATGCCCTTGAGAGGCAGATAATAGTTCATCATTGAGAACATGCCCTTCTTCATCTCACCACCATACCATGTGTTGAGGATGACCTGCTCACGTGAAGTCACGTTGAACACCACGGCGGTCTCGCTGTTCAGACCCAGCTCCTTATAGTTCTCGACCTTTGCCTTGGAAGCATTGTAAACTACGAAATCGGGCTCCTGAGCCAGTTCCTCATCATTCACGGGACGAATGAACATGTTGGTCACGAAGTGTGCCTGCCATGCCACCTCCATAATGAAGCGAACTTTCATGCGGGTGTCCTTGTTGGCTCCGCAGAATCCGTCAACCACATAGAGCTTCTTGTCGCACAATTCCTTGCGAGCTAATTCCTTTACGGCAGCCCATGTCTCCTCTGATGCACGATGGTTATCGTTCTTGTATTCGTCAGAAGTCCACCATACGGTGTCGTGAGAGTTCACATCGTCAACGATGAATTTGTCTTTGGGAGAACGACCGGTGTAGATACCTGTCATCACGTTGACAGCACCCAGCTCAGTGAGCTGACCCTTGTCGAAACCGGTCAGGTCCTCTTTTGTCTCTTCCTCAAACAGTTCCTCAAAAGAAGGATTGTACACCACTTCAGTAGTACCGGTGATACCGTACTTCTCTAATACTGACTTATCAAAATTTGCCATTGTTTGATGTATTAAAATGAAATTATTGTGTTTCGTAAATCTCCTCAACTAGTAAATCGCAGCAAAGTTAACAAAAAAAATGCATTTTTTTGTGTTGAGAAGATATTTTTTAAGTTTTTATGCAGGCAAATATGGTTAAATTTGTTAAAATAAATTTGTCACACAAGTTTTTTGATACGCTGACTTTGCAAAAACGAGGCGAAAGGTGTATTTTTGCACAAAA
>OMSQ01000184.1 GCA_900313805.1 uncultured Prevotella sp.
ACTTTTTTCTCCTGGTCGCGTATGATGATGCAGGGAGTGCCGTCAACTGTCTTCGACTCTGCAGTGAACGTGCCTTCCCAGTCGGGTCTCTGTGCTTCGTATTTGTCGTCGGCTATGGGTTTCATGTTTATGAAGAAGCCGCCCTCGTGTGTGGAGCCGCCGCGGAAAACGAAGCCATTGCCGTCCTCGCTCTTCTCTACTTCATACCATTCGCCGCCGTTTTGCCACTTGCTGCCCAACTGGATGGTGAAGGGGGCAACGCCCTCTGGTCTGCTCTCATCACTGCTCATCGCCGTGGCACCCTCGGGTGAGGCTGTGTCGCTCTGCTTGCCGTTGTTCTGGCAAGCTGTGGCGACTATCATCGCAGCCGCCACGATTAACATTGCTTTTTTCATGCTGTAAGTATTTTTGGTTGTTGATAATTCTGCCGCGAATATAGTAATTATTTCATTAAAAACGTGAAATGAGGAAAAAAAAGAACGTGCGAGGCATGACAGTATGTCTGCGCTCGCACGTGTTTCAGTAGGTATGTGTCGTTTTTTACAGGGGATATTCCTCGAAGGCGTAGAGCACTGTGGAGAGGTAGCGCTCGCCAGTATCGGGCAGCAGCACCACTATGCGCTTGCCGGCATTCTCCGGACGGAGTGCCACCTGTGATGCGGCGTATGCGGCTGCTCCGGCTGATATGCCTACCAACAGACCCTCCTGCTGAGCCAGCTGTCGGCTGGTGCGTATGGCATCGTCGTTTTCCACGTCAAACACTTCGTCAATCACCGATGCATCGTAGGTCTTGGGCACGAAGCCGGCACCTATGCCTTGTATCTTGTGCGGTCCGCTCTTTCCGCCATTGAGCACGGGTGATGACAGCGGTTCTACTGCCACAATGTGCACTTGAGGATTGGCTTCGCGTAGGCGGCGTGCCACACCCGATATGGTGCCACCTGTGCCCACGCCGGCCACGAAGATGTCAACCTGTGAGTCGGTATCTGCCAGTATCTCCTCGGCTGTGGTGTAGTAGTGCTTCTGGGGGTTGGCTGCGTTTTCAAACTGTTGCAGTATGATACTGCCGGGTATGCTGTCGCGCAGTTCCTGTGCAGCGCGTATGGCACCGGGCATGCCGTCCTTGCCGCTGGTGAGTCTCACCTCTGCACCGTAGGCCTTCACCAGATTACGGCGCTCAACACTCATAGTCTCGGGCATGGTGAGAATGAGTTTATAACCCTTCACGGCAGCCACGAGAGCCAGTCCCACGCCAGTATTACCGCTGGTAGGTTCGATAATGGTGGCACCAGGCTGCAACAGTCCCTTTTGTTCGGCATCCTCTATCATGGCCAGTGCTATACGGTCTTTCACTGATCCACCGGGGTTGAAATACTCCACTTTTGCCACTATAGGAGTGGCGATGCCGCGGGCGGCGGAAAACTTATTCAGTTCGAGAAGTGGGGTGTGACCTATAAGGTCGGTCAGTTTTTTTGCTATCTTTGTCATGTTGTTTCCCTTTCTAATAGTTTAATGTGTTGCTTATATTGCAGCCAGAGCCTGATCCAGGTCGGCTATGATATCGTCTATATGTTCTGTGCCTATGCTCAGACGGATGGATGAGGCATAGATATGCTGTTCCTCCAGTTCCTGTGGCGTCATTTGTGAGTGTGTGGTGGTGGCGGGGTGTATCACCAGACTCTTCACATCTGCCACATTTGCCAGTAGTGAGAAGATCTCGAGGTGGTCGATGAATGTCCAAGCCTCTTTCTCGCCGCCTTTCACCTCGAAGGTGAATATGCTGCCTCCGCCGTTGGGGAAGTACTGATTGTAGAGTTCATGGTCGGGGTGGGAGGGGAGTGAGGGATGGTTCACACGTTCTACCTTAGGATGTGAGGCCAGGAATTTCACCACACGCAGGGTGTTGTACACATGGCGCTCCACACGCAGTGAGAGGGTCTCCAGGCCTTGCAGCAGTATCCAGGCATTGAAGGGTGAGATGGCGGCACCGGTATCGCGCAGTATGACGGCACGTATGCGGGTGACGAAGGCGGCGGCACCTGCCACGTCGGCAAACACTGCACCGTGATACGAGGGGTCGGGCTGTGCTATGGTGGGATACTTCTCGGCATTGGCCTTCCAGTCGAACTTGCCACCGTCAACGATTACACCGCCGAGCGATGAGCCGTGACCGCCGATGAACTTCGTGGCAGAGTGTACCACTATGTCGGCTCCGTGCTCTATGGGGCGCATGAGGAAGGGTGTGCCGAAGGTGTTGTCTACGATGAGTATCGTGTTGTGGCGGTGTGCTATCTCGGCTATGCGGTCTATGTTGGTGACGCTGGCGTTGGGGTTGCCGAAGGTCTCTACGATGATGGCCTTGGTGTTGGGCTTGAAGGCGGCGTCCACAGCGTCAAAGTCGGCGGGGTCTACTATGGTGTTGCTCACGCCCTGGGTAGTGAGGGTGTGCTCCACCAGGTTGAAGGTGCCGCCATACAGGTTGTTGGCTGCTATGATATGGTCGCCGTTCTGCGCTATGTTCTGCAGCGCGTATGTGATGGCGGCGGCTCCAGAAGCTACGGCCAGTGCAGCCACGCCTCCCTCGAGTGCAGCCACACGCTGCTCAAACACGTCCTGTGTGCTGTTGGTCAGACGTCCGTATATGTTGCCGGAATCGCGCAGGGCAAAACGGTCGGCTGCATGCTGCGAATTGCGGAACACATACGAGGTGGTCTGGTAGATGGGTACTGCACGGGCATCGGTCGTGGGGTCGGCCTGTTCCTGGCCTACATGAAGTTGCAGTGTCTCAAAATGAAGTTTCTTGTTCATTGTCTTTCTATTTTTAGTTTATAATATCCTTTTACTGGGTGCAAAGGTATGACCTCTGCCAGAATACCACAATAGCACAAGTAGGTGATTTCGCATCCCACAATCGTGGTATTTCGTCGGAAAAGTGCTCTTTGAGTGGTCCAAATGATAAAAAATGGCAGGAAAAAGCACCTCATGTTGCAATTTTTTGTATATTTGCGAAGCAAAGATACTCATGCTCTGAGGAGCCATGACTGTTACACCTAAACACCAGAAACGCTATGCAGAAATATGCCGAATATATATCGCAGATAGAGATAGACTCGCTATGGAGTGGTCGCCGCCATGTGAAGTGGAACCTGGACCGTCGTGTCAACATACTGAGTGGCGTGAACGGCATGGGAAAGAGTACCATTATAAATAAGGTAGTGAAAGGACTGGCTACCGAAGGTGAATTTCCTGCCCGCAAGTACAAGGGCGTGCACCTGCGCATGGTGCCGAAGGATGCGGACGTGATACGTTATGACGTGATACGCTCCTTTGACCGTCCGCTCATGAGCAGTGACATGATAGAACGCATGGATATGAACCTGGTGACGGAACTCGACTGGCAGCTGTTCAAGTTGCAGCGCAAGTACCTGGACTATCAGGTGAACATAGGCAACAAGATAATAGAAGTGTTGCAGAGCGGTGTCCCCGATGCGGCAGAGCAGACGCAGAAGTTGATGATGCCAAAGAACCGGTTTCAGGAAATCATGGATGATCTCTTTGCTGAAACGGGCAAGAAGATAATACGTACAGAGAACGAGATCCGTTTCAGTCAGATAGGGGAGACGCTGATGCCCTATCAGCTCTCGAGCGGTGAGAAGCAGATGCTAGCCATCATGCTCACCGTACTGGTTCAGGACAGGCAGAACTACGTGCTCTTCATGGACGAACCAGAAGTGAGCCTGCATGTAGACTGGCAGAAGCGCCTGATAGACCTGTTATTGGAACTCAATCCTAATGTTCAAATCATACTCACCACACATTCCCCTGCTGTGGTGATGAACGGCTGGATAGACAGCGTGACGGAAGTAAGTGATATCACCGACCAGGAACAATGAGCAAGCGGTTGACCGACAATGTGATGTCGGACTATATACGTGCTGCCAACAGGATGAAGTCGAAGAAGGCACGCCGGCGTATCGTGGCTTATGTGGAGAGCTACGATGACGTGTACTTCTGGCGAATGGCTCTGAGTGAGTTTGAAGACGACACCCGCTATTTCGAGGTGATGCTGCCCAGCAAGGCCGACCTGACTAAAGGCAAGAAGAAGGTGCTGATGAACCTGTTGGCCAGTCATGTGGGTGAGGACATGATAGCATGTGTGGATGCCGATTACGACTATTTGTTGCAAGGCGTGTCGGTGATGTCGCAGAGGATATTGGAGAATAAGTATGTGTTTCATACCTACGCCTACGCCATAGAGAACCTGCAGTGCTATGCCCCGTCGCTCCACGACTTGTGTGTGATGGTGACACTCAACGACCATTTCATATTCGATTTCGAAGACTGGCTCACACAGTACTCCATAGCCATATTCCCTCTCTTTGTATGGAATATATGGTTCTATCGCAGGAATTCGTATCAGGACTTCTCTATCTCTGACTTCAACCATGTGATAGAGACGGGAAAGTTTCATCTTCAGAACCCGTATCAGGGCATCACTAATGTGAAGAATAAAGTGGGGCGCTACATACGGCATCTGCATGAGAAGTTTCCCGACAACAAGGAGGCTTACCTGGCGCTGAAGAATGAATTGAAACTGCTGGGCGTGACTCCCGAGACCACATACCTGTATATACAAGGTCATCATCTGTTTGACAGTGTGGTGGCTCCGATGGTGAGTCGGGTATGTGAGACACTGCGCAGGGAACGGGAATTGGAGATAAACAGCAAGGCCAAGCATGGCACTCAGAGGCAGAATGAGCTGTCGTGCTATTCGCACAGTGTGAATGCCGTGGCTCCGATGCTGAAGAAAAACACAGGTTATTTCCGCGCAACCCCTTACCTGCGACTGAAGGAGGACATACGCCGTTTCCTGGAAGGGGAGGAACCGGCGGCAGACGGTCAGACGTAGGTTTCCAGAAATTTCACCGTACCGTTAATGTGTACCTGCTTTGTAGTGGCGGGTAGCAGTACTGTGTCGCCCATGGCGAAAGGCTGTTCGTAGTCATCTGTGCTAAGTGTGCCTTTGCCGCTGAGTGCTATGAGTACCACGAAACTGTCCAGTTCGCTGTAGTCGAGTGTCATGGGCTCGTCCAGGTCGTAGAGTGCAGTGGTGAAGTGCTGGCAATGTACCAGAGAGACACCTCTGTTGCGCTTTGTGACATAGTGTGTGCGGTAGTCTGTTTCCACATGGTAGTCTATGCTCTCTGCCGCCTTCTCGGTATGCAGTTCGCGTAATTTGCCTTCGCTGTCGCGCCTGCCATAGTCGTATATGCGGTAGGTCACGTCGCTGGTCTGCTGTATCTCAGCCAGAAAGCATCCTGCGCCGATGGCATGTATGCGCCCGGCGGGCAGGAAGAACACGTCGCCCTCTTTAGCCGGATACTTCGCTATGGCCTCGGTGATGGTGTCCTCAGCCACCATCTGGCGGTACTGCTCAGGTGTGAGTGTATCTTTCAGACCGCTGTATACCACGGCATCCTGTTCTGACGGCATGATAAACCACATCTCAGTCTTGCCATGGGGAGCGCCGTGGCGAACGGCCACCTCGTCGTTTGGGTGCACCTGTATGGACAGGTCGGCATGGGCATCGATAAACTTTATCAGCAACGGGAACTCATTGCCGAAGCGGCGGTAGTTGTCCTCGCCTACCAGCCGGCCTTTTTCCTGGCTCACCACCTCGTTGAGTGTCATGCCACGGAAGGGACCGTTTTTTACCACAGTCTCGTGACCTGGTACGCCGGATATCTCCCAACTCTCACCCACCTGTGCCTGTCGTCTGCTCAGATGCTTGAATGGTATAATCTTGTCGCCACCCCAGATGGTGGATTTGAGTAGAGGTTCGAAAGTGATGGGTTGCATATCTTAAATGTTTTCTTCTTTTTCTTTGTTTGTCAGTTATCTTTCCAGAAAGCCCTGGTGAAGAGCACCAGCACGCTGAATATCTCCAGACGTCCCATGAGCATGAGTAGCGAGCATATCCACTTCACTGTCAGCGGCAGGGCACTCCACGTGAAGTCGGGTCCTATGACGTCGAGCGGCAGTCCCACGTTGCTCACGCAACTGAGTGAGATGATGGCCGAATTGCTGGCGTCCAGACCTATGGATGCCATGAGTGCCACGATTGCTGCGCATGTGATGATGTACAAGGCAAAGAATGCCAGCAGATTGTTTATCTGAGCAGTCGGTACACTCTGCCTGTTAATCTTCACGGGCAACACAGCCCTGGGATGGAGTATGCGCAGCAGTTCGTTCTTTATGGTGCGCAGCATCATGAGCACGCGCACGCTCTTGAAACCGCCGCTGGTGCTGCCGGCGCAGGCACCTGTAAACATCAGCGCCATGAGTATCATCCAGGTGAGGTGTGGCCATGCACCCACGTCTTCGCTGAATATGCCGGTGGTGGTCATGAGTGACACTGTCTGGAACAGACTGCCGCGCAGGGCATGTTCCACGTCGTACCCGCTGCGCACGATAAGCAGAATGGCTATCCATACCGTGGCTATTAGCACCATGAGCAGGTAAAACTTCAGTTCGCTGTTGTGGAGCAGTTGTTTTATGCGTCCCTTGAATAGGGTCATATAGAGCACGGTGAAATTTATGCCCGAGAGCAGTTGAAACACTATGCCTATATACTCTATCATGGGTGAATGGAAGTGAGCTATGCTATCGTTGTGTATGGAGAAACCGCCTGTGGCCGTGGTGGTCATGGCATAGTTGATGCTACTAAACCAGTCCATGCCGGCCAGCAGGTACGACAGTGCGCATCCTATGGTGAGAACCAGGTAGACTGTCCATATCCATTTAGCACTGGTGCTAAGGCGTGGGTGCATCTTGGCGCGCATGGGTCCGGTGGCCTCGGCCGAGAACACCTTCACGCTACCACCAACCATAGACGGCAGTATGGCTATGGTGAAGAACACGATACCCAGTCCGCCTACCCACTGTGACAATGAGCGCCAGAACAGGATGGCATGGGGTAGGGCGCTGCTTTCCACATCGTTGATGACAGATGCACCGGTGGTGGTGAATCCAGACATCGTTTCGAAGAAGGCATCGGTAGGGCTGCCCAGTATGCCGCTGAGCAGATAAGGCATGGCACCAAAGATGCTGAATACTACCCAGGTGAGGGTGACGAGCAGGTAGGCATCGCGGCGGTTCATGCTGTTCACGGACTGCCTGCCGTAGTGCTTGAGTATCAAGCCGGCTCCGCCTGTGGTAATCATGGTGATGAGGAAGGGCCAGAAGTCGCGCTCGCGGTAGCAGAAGGCCATAATCACGCACCACGACAGAAACACCGCTTCGAGCAGAAGCAGCGAACCCAGCACCTTGTATATCAGTTTGTGATTGATCATCACTTCTTTTTCTTAGTCCTTGAAGAATTTCTCGATTTTGTGCATGTTCACTCCGTGCACAAATACCACTACTATGTCGCCGGCCTCTATCTGCGTGCCGCCGCTCACCAGTTGTCCCACACCGTGACGTACCAGTCCGCCTATGGTGGCACCATTGGGCAGTCCCAGTTCAAACACTCTCTTGCGTGTCACTTTCGAGCCCTGCTGTGCTGTAAATTCCGCCACATCAGCATTGGCTGTCATGAGAAAGCGTATGTTCTGCACGTCCACATCCAGCATCATCTGGTAGATGTAACTGGCTGCCAGTGCCTTTTTGTTTACTATAGTACCAATGTCCAGGCTCTCTGCCATACGCACGTAGTCCAGGTTTTCCACCATGGCCACGGTCTTGCGCACACCCATGCGCTTGGCGGTGAGGCAGGCCAGTATGTTGGTCTCGGCATTGCCCGTGAGTGCCACGAAAGCCTGGGTGCTGAGTATGCTTTCCTCTTTGAGCAGTGCGGTGTCGCGTCCGTCGCCGCAGATGACCATGGTCTGGTCGGTGTTGAGCACCTCGTTCAGGTGCTCGCACTGCTGTTCGTCACGCTCTATTATCTTCACGCTCATGTATTCCGGCATGGTCATGGCAGCGCGTATGGCAGTGCGTCCGCCTCCCATCACCATCACATTCTTCACGTCCACATAATGCTCCTTGCCCACTATACGGCGTATGTAGGGTATATAGTTCTTGGTGGTCATGAAGTATGCCAGATCGTAGAGTTTCAGTTGGTCGTCACCACCAGGTATGATAGTGTCTTCGCCTCGTTTGATGGCCACCACATGGTAGGGGTCGTCGGGACCGCAGAGCTTACGCAGTGGCTGATTGAGTATCTCGCAACTCTCGCGCAGTTTTATGCCCAACATCACCAGTGCTCCTCCGTGCACGTCCCAGCGCTGTCGCACCCAGCTCATCTTCAGACCGTTAGTGATGTCGTTGGCTGCCAGTATCTCGGGGTATATGAGCGAGTCTACTCCCAGTCGTTTGAAAAACGCCCTGTTCTCATCTGTGGCGTATTCATAGTTGTCCATGCGTGCCACGGTACGCTTGGCACCTAAGTTATGTGCCAGGATAGATGCCGTGAGGTTGAGGTTCTCATCGGGTGTGGCGGCAATGAACAGGTCGGCATTGTCGGTGTCGGCATCGCGCAGGGCCTTGATGCTGGTGGGCGATTCGTGCAGGGTCATGAGGTCATATTCGCCACTGACAGCGTTCAGACGGTCCTCGTCCTCGTCTATCAGCACCACATCCTGATTGGTGCGCGAGAGCAGTTTGGCTAAGTGCGTGCCTATGGCGTATGCACCGGCGATAACTATTTTCATGATTGGATAATGGCTTGTTGTATGCTTTCTTGGTCCATGTGTACGAGTTTGCGCAACTCATTCACGGTGCCGTGTTCTATGAATTCATCGGGCAGTCCCATGCGCACTAT
>OMSQ01000186.1 GCA_900313805.1 uncultured Prevotella sp.
AATTACTGCAAGTTGAGAGAAATACAAAACAAACAACGAAGTTTTTGTTTTTATTTCCGAGACGCAGCGTAATTTATCTAAAATTACAGCAAGTTGAGAGAAATACAAAACAAACAACCAACGCTTTTTTAACGTATTTTATTCACTCACATTTGGCTGTGCCAAGAAAAAATGGTAATTTCGCGGCAAATATGCGTAAATAAGAAGAAATCAAAATCATAAATTATAGCACAATGAAGAACATCTCATTAGACATTACGAAAACCGCCTCATTCCTTAATGAAGGCGCAGTAGCAAACCTAGAGTCGGCAGTTAAGGCAGCCCAGGCCTCCCTTGAGGCTGGCACCTGTCCTGGCAACGACTTTCTTGGCTGGTTGCACTTGCCCAGCAGCATCAGTGCCGACTTCCTTAAAGACATAAAGGACACCGCCGCCACCCTGCGCGCCAAGTGCGAAGTGATAGTAGTGGCAGGTATCGGTGGCAGTTACCTTGGTGCCCGTGCCGTAATTGAGGCTCTGGGCAATGCCTTCCAGTGGTTGGTGAACGACGGCAGTGCTCCCAACATCCTGTTTGCAGGCAACAACATCGGCGAGGACTACCTGTTTGAGTTGACCGAGTATCTAAAGACCAAGCGTTTCGGTGTAATCAACATATCCAAGTCGGGCACTACCACCGAGACAGCCCTCACCTTCCGCCTGCTGAAGAAGCAGTGCGAGCAGCAGCGTGGCAAGGATGAGGCTCGCGAAGTGATAGTGGCCATCACTGATGCCAAGCGCGGTGCTGCACGCACCTGTGCCGACAAGGAGGGATACAAGAGCTTCATCATTCCCGACAACGTAGGCGGCCGTTTCTCTGTGCTCACCCCCGTGGGCCTGCTGCCTATCGCCTGCGCCGGTTTCGACATCGACCAACTAGTGGCTGGTGCCGTGGACATGGAGAAGGTTTGCGGTCCCGACACCCCCTTCGCCGAAAACCCAGCTGCACAATACGCTGCCGTGCGCAACGCCCTCTATGCTTCAGGCAAGAAGATAGAGATAATGGTCAACTACCAGCCCAAGCTCCATTTCATGAGCGAATGGTGGAAACAGCTGTACGGTGAGAGCGAAGGCAAGGAGAACAAGGGCATATTCCCCGCCTCTTGCGACTTCACCACCGACCTGCACTCCATGGGTCAGTGGATACAGGAGGGCGAACGCAGCATCTTCGAGACAGTAATCAGCGTGGAGGAGCCCAACCACACCCTGCTCTTCCCCGAGGATGAGGAGAACCTCGATGGTCTGAACTTCCTGGCTGGCAAGCGCGTGGACGACGTGAACAAGATGGCTGAGTTGGGCACCCAACTGGCTCATGTCGACGGCGGAGTGCCCAACATCCGTATAGCCATGCCCTGCCTGAACGAGTACTACCTCGGACAGCTCATCTACTTCTTCGAGATAGCATGCGGAATCAGCGGCAACGTGCTGGGTGTGAACCCATTCAACCAGCCTGGTGTAGAGGCGTACAAGAAGAACATGTTTGCGCTGCTCGACAAACCCGGCTACGAGGCTGAGAGCAAAGCCATCAAGGAGCGTCTGAAATGATACGTGCCGTACTCTTTGATATGGACGGCGTGCTCTATCATACTATGCCCAGCCATGCCAAGGCGTGGCTGGGCAGTATGGCAAAATGCGGCCTGTCTATGTCGGAAGAAGAGGTTTACCGCTATGAGGGCATGATTGGCACCGAAACCATCCGACTGATGGCACGCCAACAGTGGGGACGTGAGGTGACAACCAACGAGGCGAACGAGATGTACTCGATCAAGTCGGCTGCCTTTGCTGCCCTGCCCCCGTCGTCGAAGATGAGTGGCATTGATGCGCTCATCACCCACCTGCACTCAGACTGCGGACTGACCATCGGCGTGGTGACAGGCAGCGGTCAGCGCACGCTGACCGACCATATTGCGTCAGACTTCTCATACGCCATCACACAGGAGCACATCGTCACAGCCTACGATGTGAAACGGGGCAAGCCGGCTCCCGACCCTTACCTGAGCGGACTGGCGAAATGCGGAGTAAAAGCTAACGAGGCGATAGTGGTTGAAAACGCCCCCTTGGGTGTACAGGCCGCCCGTGCTGCCGACATATTCACAGTGGCTGTGAATACGGGGCCACTGCCCGACAGCGCACTGGTTGAGGCTGGAGCCGATATAGTGGTAAGCGACATGCACGAACTGCTGAAACGGTGGGAAGAGATAACAAACATGGCACAAACGATACAATAGATTTACGAACATGAAAAGATACATGAGATATGCCGGCATAGCACTATTCGCAGCTATGGCCTGCCTGTTTACCGCCTGTGGCAACGACGATGAGTATGACAAGGATGTCACCAACGTGCACTATGTGGTGAAGACGAGTGTAGACTTTCAGATGCTCTATACCATAACCATCACTTATCAGGATTTGAAAGGAGCATCACACACTTTCCAGATGAAGGGCATGGATATATGGGAATACCGCGACAAGGTGAAAGGCGATATACCCCTCTATTGCAAGGTGATAGCCGAGGCCAACGAGTTGGGCGACCTGGACAACAGGAGCTATTACATCAACTACGCGACCAGCGTGCACTGGTATAGGCAGGCAGGAGGCGCCCACTCCATAGACGAGGGAGAGAAAGGATGGCGGGTAGAGAAAGAAGACCTGGAGCAGTTCATGACCGAGCACCCTGCGATAGTTATTTTAGATTTCCAGAAATAAAGGAGCTC
>OMSQ01000190.1 GCA_900313805.1 uncultured Prevotella sp.
GGAGCCGAGATACAGCGTGGACTGATGGCTGCCGTGCGTGCCTGTCCCGGCATCACGGTGAAGGAGAACCACTTCGCCGTGGAAATCATCACCCAGCACCACCTGGGTGCCCGTGTGACCCGTCGCACGCCGTACATCAACTGCTACGGCGCCTACGTGCTCAATCCCGACACCCAGAAGGTGGACACCTATCTGAGCAAGGTGACCCTGATGTGCACCGGCGGTTGCGGTGCCGTGTATCAGACCACCACCAACCCTGTGATAGCCACCGGTGATGGTGAGGCCATGGTGTATCGTGCCAAGGGTACCGTGGCCGACATGGAGTTTGTGCAGTTTCACCCCACCGCCCTTTATTCTCCTGGCGAGACCCATCCCGCCTTTCTCATCACCGAGGCCATGCGCGGCTATGGCGGCATACTGCGCCTGCCCGACGGCAGCTCGTTCATGGAGAAGTATGACGAGCGTCTGTCACTTGCCCCTCGCGACATAGTGGCCCGTGCCATAGACAAGGAGATGAAGATACACGGACTGGACCATGTGTGTCTGGATGTGACTCACAAGGATGCAGAAGAGACGAAGAAGCACTTCCCGAACATATATCTGAAGTGCAAGTCGCTGGGCATAGATATTACCACCGACTACATACCCGTGCGTCCTGCAGCCCATTATATGTGCGGCGGCATCAAGGTAGATCTGAACGGCTGTTCGAGCATAGAGCGTCTGTATGCCCTTGGCGAGTGTTCGTGCACCGGTCTGCATGGTGGCAACCGTCTGGCGAGCAATTCCCTGATAGAAGCGGTGGTGTATGCCGATGCTGCCGCACGTCACTCCCTGGAGCACGTGGATCTGTATGACTTCAACGAGAAGGTGCCCGAATGGAACGACGAGGGCACGATGACCAACGAGGAGCAGGTGCTCATCACTCAGAGTGTGAAGGAGGTGGGTGAGATAATGTCGAACTATGTGGGCATTGTTCGCTCCGACCTGCGACTGAAGCGCGCCTGGGACCGTCTGGACATGCTGTATGAAGAGACGGAGAACCTGTTCAAGCGAGTGAAGGCCAGCAGGGACATCTGCGAATTGCGCAACATGATAAATGTGGGTTACCTCATCACCCGCTGGGCCATAGAGCGCAAGGAGTGCAGAGGTTTGCATTTCACCATCGACTATCCCGTACATGCTTATGACAAAGAGAGTTGAGACTATCAAGATATTGCAGAGTTCGTTTTTCCGCGCTGTGTGTGCACTGGCTGTTGGCGGACTGCTGCTGTTCTATCCCACCAGCACGGTGAAGGGTATCACCATAGGCATAGGCGTGCTGTTTCTGATACCCGGAGTGCTGTCGTGCGTCACCTACTGGCGTGCCATGCAGGCTCGCAGGGAGGAGGGTCAGGCTGAAGAGCGCGACTACTCCATGCTCACCCTGCCCATAGTGGCGATAGGCAGCATACTGTTGGGACTGTTCATGACCCTTACCCCCTCGTGGTTTGTGGGCTCGCTGATGTACGTGCTCAGTGCCATGGTGATACTGGGAGCCCTCAATCAGATGATGGCCCTGTATCAGGTGCGCAAGTACGTGGTTTTCGGTGTGGGCTACTGGCTCACCCCTATCATTCTGATGGCAGTGGGCATCTTCATGCTCTTCAACCCCATCAAGGCAGCCTCGGTGCCCCTCATCATCCTGGGACTCTGTCTGATAGTCTACGGAATATCTGAGATGGTGAACAGCATGGCCATTCACCGTGAGACCAAGGGCATGCTGGTACGTGAGAAGCAACGTGACCGCAGTCGTGACGAGAAGAAACGCAGTGAGGGAACGAAGCCTGCCGAGAGAAAGACCACCGACAATAGGTCTGCTGGCAAGTCTGCCGACAAAATGAAGAATGACGAGGATGACGATATATACGTCGAATACGAGGAGGTGAACGACTGAGTTCCTACTTATACATATCTCACCGCAGAGGCACTGAGGGCACAGAGTTTTTTATTGCTCTGTGCCCTCAGTGCCTCTGTGGTGTAAAAATGACAGGCCTTACTTCACCAGGCCCTCAATGTAGCGGCAGAGTATGTTGATGCCTCTAACATTTTCGCCACCTTGTGGAATGATGAGGTCGGCGAATTTCTTTGATGGTTCGATAAACTGTTCGTGCATGGGTTTGAGCACATCGAGATACCTCTTGAGCACCATGTCCACCGTTCGTCCTCGCTCCACCACATCACGCTGAATATTGCGTATGAGTCGCTCGTCAGGATCGGTATCCACGAAAATCTTCAGGTCCATCATGTCGCGCAGTCTTTTGTTTATCAGCGTCATGATACCCTCGATGATGATGACAGGTTTCGGTTCGACGTGAACAGTCTCTTTCAGTCGGTTGCTGAGGATATAGGAATATGTGGGCTGTTCTATGGCTTCGCCATTGCGCAGTGTATTGATCTGGCGTATGAGCAGCTTCCAGTCAAAGGCATCCGGGTGGTCGAAGTTTATGTTACGTCGCTCTTCATCAGTCATGTGAGTGGTGTCGTTATAGTAAGAGTCGAGTGGCACCACTGCCACATAGTGTGGTGGCAGAGTCTCCACTATTTTCCTCACCACGGTAGTCTTTCCTGAGCCGGTGCCACCGGCAATGCCTATTATAGTCATGATTTATGGATTTTGAGTGGTTTCTGTGGGGGCGGCCGGGGTTTCCGGGGTTTCCGGAGTGGCCGGTTTCTCTGGTTTTTCTTTTACCAGATAGACCACTACGGGGAGATGATCGGAGAATCCGTCCAACCATATTCCTCCGGCGTGGGTGCGTTTTGGGGTGCCTTTGTATGGGCCCTCAGACTGTAGCAAATATGGCAGTCTTTGTATCTCCGCCTTGAAGAACTTGAGAGAGGAGAAGTCCTTTTGACCGTCGAGATTGAGCAGTTTTGGCGAGAGTGCTATCTGGTCGAAGAGGTTCCACCTGCCCTGGTATGAAAGCGTGCCGTCGCCATTGTCGAGGATTTTCCACCATGGGTTGTACATATCCTTTGGTCTCATCTCGGAGATGTCTCGTCTGGCGCGCAGTTCCCGTGCCATGCTTCTGTCTTGCGGGTCGTCGTTCATGTCGCCCATGACAAAGACCTTGAGTTCAGGATTGTCATTGATGAGAGAGTCTTTAATATGTCTCACCTGTCTGCCTGCCGACTCTCTGTAGAACGATCCTGTGCGTCGTGACGGCCAGTGGCATACGATGATGGCCACATCCTCGCCTGCTATCTGTCCTTGCACGACGAGGAAGCCACGTGTGGCGTATGTGCTGTCCTTCTCCAGTTCCGGCACGTATGGATGGAGGGAGCCTTGTTTAAGATGGAAGAGCGCAGGATTGTATATCAGTGCGCAGTCCACACCTCTGCGGTCACGTCCTTCGATATGGAAGAACTGCATGTTTCTCTGTTTCAGTCGCGGCTGGTTGATGAGGTCAGTGAGGGCGTTTGCGTTTTCCACCTCAGACACCCCTATGGCAGCGCATCCTATGTTGGGCAGTCTGTCGGTGGCCATGTCGGCCAGAGCCCTGGACATATTATGCAGTTTATGATTGTATTTCACAGAGCCCCATTTGTTTGCACCGTCGGGCAGGTATTCCTGGTCTCGTTTTCCCACGTCGTGAACTGTATCGAAGAGGTTTTCCAGGTTATAGAAGCCCACGCCAAACAACTGGTACTGTTTTGTGCCTCCAGCCTTCTGTGCCATAGTGAGGGGACATGACAAGGCGTAAAGAATCAAAAGGTATAGTAGTCTTCTCATAGATATTAAGATGCATGCATTACACGACTGCAAATATCGTATAAAAAAATGAGAAAAGTGAACAAAAGTCAAAAAAATATAGTTAACGTTATCATTTTCTAAAAAAGATTTCGTTACTTTGCATCATTATCCCGAAAGACTACTAAACATATCTATTAATACATTACTATGCAAACAAAATTGATATTGGCAGTGACGGCACTCTGCTATGTCAGCTTATCAAAGGCGCAGAGCGATTTGCCCTCGTCGTTGGCGACTGACGAAGACTCCCTGGGTCTGTCCGCAGGAACGATAGACGAGTCGGCCTTCACTTTCTCCGAGAATCAGTTGGGCGAAGACGAGGACATGTCGCAGAGCGTGATTATCATGAACTCCAGCAGCAACGTGTATGCCCGTCAGTCGAGTTTTCTCTTCTCCCCTGTCCGTTTCCGCTATCGTGCTATGAATCAGAAGTACAACGAGGTGTACATCAACGGTGCTCCGATGAACGACATGGAGAGCGGGCAGTTTCGTTACACCATCGTTGGCGGTCTGAACAACATCACTCGCAACTACGATGCCATTCTGCCCTTTGAGGACAACAACTTCTCCATGCCAGGCATGGGCGGTAGCAACAATTACAATTTCCGTCCGGGCAACGTGGCCAGCGGTCATAAGATATCGCTGAGTGCAGCCAACCGCAACTACACTGCCCGTGCCATGTGGACCTACGGCAGCAGTGTGAGTTCTCGTGGCTGGACGTGGGCTGCCAGTCTGGGCTACCGTTGGGCAGATCGCGGCTATGTGGAGGGCACGTTCTACAACTCCCTCTCCTACTACTTCGGCATACAGAAAACCTGGGGCAGGAGTCATGTGCTGTCAGTGTCGACCTGGGGCAGTCCCACGGAGCGTGCCTCGCAGGGAGGTGCCACCGACGAGAGCTACTGGCTGGCCAACAACTACCAGTACAACCCGTACTGGGGTTATCAGAACGGCAAGAAGAGGAACTCTCGCGTGGTGAACGACTTCCAGCCTACCCTTCTGGCCACCTGGGACTGGATCATCGACGACCACACACAGTTGACCACCACTGCCATCGTTCGCTACAGCATGTATAAGAGCACGAAGTTGAACTACAACAATGCCGACAACCCCGCGCCCGACTACTGGAAGAACCTGCCGAGCAGTTACTACGATGTGTGGAGCGATGCCGATGATGACAACAGCAACCGCACCGACCAGGGTCTGGCCGACTGGAACACGGCCTACGAGTATCTGACCTCTGACAAGGCGCACCGCCAGATAAACTGGGACCGTCTGTACTGGGCCAACAAGCAGGCTTCGATTGCCGGTGCCGATGCCCTGTACTTTGTGCAGGCGAAGCACAACAACAACCTGAACTACACCCTGTCGTCAGCCTGGAAGAAGATACTTGACAACCACAGCAGCTGGAATGCCGGCATCAACCTGATGCAGAACAAGGGCATGCACTATCAGACTATGGAAGACCTGCTGGGTGCCACCTCTTTCCATAACATAAACTCGTACGCTCTGGGCAACTACGATGCTCAGAACGACTATGTGCAGTACGACCTGAACACCATGGGTGACGACCGCCGTGGCAAGAGCGTGGGCAAGGACGACACCTTCGGCTACAACTACGACCTGAAGGTGCAGAAGGGTTTTGCCTGGAGCAACTACACCACCCAGCGCGGCATGTTCCGTTTCTTTGTAGCCGGCAAGATAGGCGGCACGCTGATGAACCGTTACGGTCACATGCGCAACGGTATGTTTGCCGACAACTCGTTTGGTCGCAGCAAGACCGCCCGTTTCCTTGACGGAGGCCTGAAGGGAAGCGTGACCGCGAAGTTGGGTGGCGGCCATCTGATGCGTGCCGGTGTGGGCTATCAGTGGAATGCCCCAATGGCTCAGGCCGCCTTTGTAGCGCCAGAGATGAACAATGACTTTGTGAAGAACCTGCACAACGAGAAAGTGCTGAGTGCAGAGATAGACTATCAGTATCAGAACTCGTGGGTACGTGGCAACATAAACCTGTATTACAGTCGTCTGAACGACGTGACCGACTGGCAGAACTTCTACTTTGACGATATCAACTCCTTCTCGTATGTGTCCATGACAGGCATAGAGAAAGAGCATTACGGCGTGGAGTTTGGTCTGGACATCCGTCTGAACAGCGACTTCGACCTTCGTGCGATTGGCACCTGGAGCGAAGCGAAGCACGTGAACAATGCCGATGTTCGCTACATGAACTCCACCAAGCGCACCTATACCGACGATGTAGTGATGAACAAGGGCATGCGTGAGAGCGGCACCCCCCTGTCAGCGTACAGTTTAGGTATCAACTACCACCGCAGGGGTTGGTTTGCCAATCTGAACTGCAACTACTACGACCGTATTTATCTCTCGTACAGTCCCTCGTACCGTTATCAGGGTACCCTTGTCACGATGAATGCCGTTGACAACGATGGTAATTTCATCGTTCCCGAGCAGTCCAGGGGTCATGGCGGTTTCATGGTTGACGGCAGTCTGGGCCGTCTGATCCGTTTACGCAGTGGTCATTCGCTGAGCATCAACCTGACAGTGTCCAACCTGCTGAACAACCGGCATCTGTGCACCGGTGGCTATGAACAGAGCCGCAGCGACTATACCGTGACAGCCGACGGCACGATGAACAACCAGCGAGCCTACAAGTTCTCTCAGAACCCGAAGAAGTTTTATGCCTGGGGCACCAACGGCATGCTGACTTTCACATACAAATTTTAAACCCTTGGACGACATGAAAAGACATCATATATATATAACATCACTGTTTGCCGTTTTACTATTTGCCTCATGCATATCAGGCGACTGGGACGAGCCTTCTCTCACCGAGCCGCCCTACGGCAACAACAGTCTGACCGAGAGCAACCTCATCACCATCGGCGAGCTGAAGAACCGTTTTGCCAACACCATAGACGGTGGCATGATGGAAGAAGTGAAGGAGTCGATGCAGGTGAAGGGTGTGGTGACCGCCAACGACATACAGGGCAACATATACAATGAGGTGGCCATAGACGATGGCACCGGTGCCTTTGTGATATGCATAGCCCAGGGCGGTCTGTTTGGCTACCTGCCTGTAGGCCAGGAGATACTGGTAGAGTTGAAGGGTCTGTACATAGGCGGCTACGGCATGCAGGGTGAGATTGGCATGCCCTACACCAACGCTTCCGGCCGCACGTACGTGAGCAGGATGAGCCGTCTGGTATGGAACGACCATTTCCGTCTGATAGGCCATTCAGACCCATCTCGTGTGTCGCCCGTGGAGTTTGACATACAGATGTTGAAAGACGGGCAGTACAAGACTGAGAACTGTGGCAAGCTGATGGTTCTGCGCGGAGTGGAGCTGGCCGATGCCGACGGCGAGAAAGTCTTTGCTCCCGACGATGGCAGTGTGACGCTGACAGCCAACTGTGCCAACCGTGGGCTGAAGGGCATGTCTACGTCGGACATAGTGGTGCGCACGAGCACATACGCCGATTTTGCCAACAGCGTGATGCCCACAGGCAAGGTAGACATTACCGGTCTGTTCACCCGCTACAACAACACGTGGCAGATACTGCTGCGCACAATAGACGATATCCAACCCAGTGTAAAATAAAAAAAAAGATATACAATGAAGAAACTATTTTATCTGATACTCGCCATGGCAGTATCAATCGTGTCGTTCAGCAGTTGCGAAGACGTGCCTGCACCCTACGACGACCCCAACGGAAATCACCACGGTCCCGAGCCTGAGGAAGGCGTCATACTGGAAGAGAGCTTTGCCTCGGGTTTTGGTTCCTTCACAGTATCGAATGTCAAGGGCATACCCTGGACCATCAACTACAGCACCGCCACCGCCACCGGTTATAACAGTTCAGACAAGACCAACACCGAGTCGGAGTCGTATCTTATATCTCCGGAGATAGACCTTTCTGACATAGAGAGTGCTCACCTGATGTTTGAGTACATCTTCCGCTACCAGAAGAACGACGGTGAGGACAAGGTGCTGATTACCGATGCCGACAACTACACTGGCGACCCCACCACTACCAACTGGGAGGACATGACCGGTGAGTTGACAGAGGGCAGTGACTGGAACACCTTCAGTCAGTTTGACCAGAACATCCCCGAGCGTTTCATGGGCAAGAAGGTGATTATAGCCTTATACTACAATGCCTCGGAGAAGAGTTCGCGCACCTGGGAGGTTCGAAATCTTAAGGTGAAGGAGGGCGAGGCTTCCGAGCCTGTGAAGCCCGAGTTGCCCGATGACCTGACCGGCAGCGGCACTCCTGAGGATCCGTACACCGTAGACGATGCCCTGCGCATCATCCAGGCCTATGGACAGATAACCACCGATGCTGTATATATTAAGGGTTTCATCTCGTCCGATCCCACCATCGACACCTCGTTTGGCAATGCCGACTATATGATAAGCGACAACATGGAGGAGGGAACTCCTCAGCTCACCGTGTATCGCGGCTACGGCCATGGCAACAAGCAGTTTACAAAGAATGATGAAATCAAGAAGGGCGACGAGCTGATTATCTGCGGCCAGCTAGTCAACTTCCGCGGCAACACCCCCGAGGTGACCCAGGGCAGTTGGATATACTCACTGAACGGCGTGATAAAGTCCGATGAGATAATTGGCGAGAGTCGTGGCAGCGGAACCGCCAATGACCCGTACAACGTGGTTGCCGCCCTGCGTTACATCAAGACCCTTGGAGCCGATGTAGAGTCGACCGAAGAGATATACGTGAGCGGCATAGTGCAGAGCGTGACTGAGTTCAACAAGGAATTTGGCAATGTGACCTATTACATCAGCGACGACGGCAGCGAGGAGAACGTGCTCTATGTATATCGCGGCAAGGGTCTGAACGGCATAGACGTGCCCAACGACAAGTACCTGAAGGCCGGTGATGCGGTGGTGGTGACCGGTAAGGTAGTGAACTTCCGCGGTCGCACTCCAGAGTTCACTCAGGGCAACTATATGACGGAGTACGTGCCCTTCGTGCCGTTCACCGGCACCCGTGAGAATCCCCTCACCATAGAGCAGGCCAAGGCACTGGGCGAGGCTGAGCATGCGTGGGTGAAAGGCTACATAGTGGGTTATGTGGAAGGTGATGTCTTCAGCGAGAACACCGTTCGCTTCGAGTACACCCAGTCAGTGACCACCAATGTGGTGATAGGTGCGGAACCGCTTATCCCGGGCAATACGGCACCCGTCGTCGACTTGGCAAAGTGCATGCCTGTGCAGTTGCCTCGCGGTCAGGTGCGCTCAGCAGTGAACATCCCCTCCAACAGCTCTATAGGCTGGGAGGTAGTGTTCTACGGCAGCTTAGGCAAGTGGATGAACACCGTGAGTGTGATGGCACCCACATACGTCATCACCCCGACCGATGCCTACGGCACAGATCCTGATGCAGTCAACTGACCCTCTTTTTACAAAAAGAATGAAAGATATGGCTCCCACGCAAGTCGTGTGGAGCCATTTTTCTATGGATAAAAAAGAAAAGACAAGAAAAATTTGGCAGGAGAAGAAAAAGTGATTAACTTTGCACCCCAAATACAACTAATATTATTAACAAACAAAAGAAATGAAAAAAGGTATTCATCCCGAAAACTATCGCCCCGTCGTATTCAGAGATATGTCCAACGGCGATATGTTCCTTACAAAATCTACATGCAAGACTACAGAGACAGTAGAATTTGAAGGTGAGACTTACCCTGTGGTAAAAGTTGAAATCAGTAGCACTTCTCACCCCTTCTATACGGGTAAGAGCAAGCTTGTAGACACTGCCGGTCGTGTGGACCGCTTCATGAACCGCTACGGCAAGATCAAGAAGTAAAGATATACCAAAAACTATATCGCGAGACTATAAAGGTGTATCCACAGCGTAGTTGCATATGCGCTTGGAGGCACCTTTTTGCATTTTAATCGTAAAAGAACTAACCTAAACGAAATATCCATGATAAAGAAACTATACTGGCTGCTTCTGGCATCGTGTATAATGCTTACTCCTTCGTGCGGCAGTGACGACGACGATGGCGGTGGCGGCAAGGGCGGCGGCGAGCAGACCGAACGCAATGACAACAAGAACGTGGCCACCCGTGCGGAGTACGCCCGTCTGGAGGTTCCCCGTCTGAAAGGCGGTACCAATCAGGTGATAATACACAGCGTGCCGGGCTACGGAGTGAACTACATGCTGGAATGGGACAAGACGAAGCGCAGTCAGCGATGGTCTTGCTGCCAGATGACCCGTGAGAACATCAAGGCCAACGTGCAGAGGTATTATTCAAAGACCAACCAGTATCCTCAGGATCCCGACCTGGCTGTAGCCGACCGTTTCAGCGGCGACCCCTTCTATGGCAGCGGTTTTGACCACGGCCATATCATAGCCTCTGCCGACCGTCTGTACAATGAAGACGTGAACTACCAGACCTTTTTTCTGACGAACATGCAGCCGCAGTACACCGAGTTCAACTCCGGCATCTGGCAGAAGATGGAGAACCAGGTGCGCAAATGGGTGAACCAGGGCAAGTCGAGCGACGTGTACTACGTGTGCAAGGGCGGCACCATAGACCATGGCGACCAGGTGCTGAAGACCACTGGTCAGGGACTGTTGGTGCCCCGCTATTTCTTCATGGCCTTGCTGTGCCAGAACAGTCAGGGCTATAAGGGCATAGCCTTGTGGGCTGAGAATCTGGACGAAGATCACAGCAGCGACAATCTGAAAGACTATATGATAAGCATAGACCAGTTGGAGGAACTGACAGGCATAGACTTCTTCTGCAACCTGCCCGACAAGGAGGAGGCCCGTGTGGAGGATGCCTGCACCCCGACGGCCTGGGGTTTTCACTGAGTATGAACAGAGCCACCCACCCTATCCTCTGTCTGCTCGCACTGCTTCTCATGGCAGCGTGCAACACAGAGAGCAGCAAGGCGCCCGTGCGCTCTGCCTATTACTGGAGCACCACCTTCGCTCTGGACAGCATGCAGCGTGAGTGGATGAGCAAAGAGGGCGTGAGGCGTATGTATGTGCGCTATTTTGACGTGGTGGAGTCTATCGACGGCACAGTGATGCCCAACGCCACCATCAATTTTCAGGACAGCGTGCCCGAGGGTGTGGAGGTAGTGCCTTGCGTGTTTGTGACCAACGAGGCCATGGCTCATGCTCCCGCTAATCTCGACTCCCTGATATACCAGCGTGTGAAGCAGATGAGTGCCACCCATGACATAAAGAGAGTGAAGACCATACAGATAGACTGCGACTGGAGTCAGCGCACGCGCACGGCCTACTTTGCCATGCTTGAGGGCATACGCAACAGGGCCCATGCCGACGGTCTTCAGCTCTCCGTCACCATCCGTCTGCACCAGTTATCGCAGAGCGTCCCACCTGCCGACGCGGGAGTGCTGATGGTGTACAACACCGGCGACGTGCGCAACATGGAGCGCGACCCCATACTCAGCGCCGAGGACGTGCGTCCCTACCTGCGCCACCTGTCAGGCTACAATCTGCCCCTGAGTGCCGCCTACCCTGCCTTCGCCTGGGACATACAGTACCGCCGCGGCCAGTACATAGAGATACGTCACATTGACGATGAGATGCGGCTGATGCCCGGCGACACCCTGGTGCATCGTGCCCCTTCAGTAGAGACCGTATTGCAGGTGAAGCATATCATAGATGCAGAGCGTAGCGACGTGCATGGGGAAATCATACTCTTCGACATAAGCAAGAACAACATACAAAGAATAACAAAACACCACTATGAAAAAGTTTATACTGATTAGTATTGCGCTGCTATCCATAGGATTGGAAAGCAGAGCCTGCGGCTACTGGGGTAATGAGCACAACAACTACCTCTTCAGCGTGTTTCGCAGAGAGCTGATGAACAGCGACCTGTTCTCTGAGAGAGTGAATGCCGAATGGAAGGCTTACAGCAATGGTGCTATCGACAGCTACACCGGCTATAGCCATGACGCAGGCAAGTACAACTATGAGCTCCTAGAGCAGATAGCAAAGAATCGTGGCGACAAGGAGATGTTAGAATACATGTCGCATCTGAACATCTACCTTAAGATTTGCGAGCAGTTGCGCGAGACCTGGAGTTACCCCACGAAAGAGGAGCTTGCGGTGCGCCAACAGCAGTTTGCCGCTATGAAAGCCGCTGCCAAGAGTCACCTTGGCGGCAAGATGCATGCCCAGTGGGCATTGCTGCTCATGCGTGCCAACATGCAGACAGGAGCTTTTGCAGAGAACATCCGTCTGTGGGAGTCAGAGTTCAGTCATCTGCCGGCGAGTGTATATCGCGACATGATGGCCAACCTGTATGCCGGTGCCCTCTACCGCACGGGCAAAGTGGTGGATGCCTGCGAGGAGTTTGCCCGTCAGGGTGACATGCTGAGTGTGCGCTGGGCCATGCGCAAGGACCGCAGTCTGAAGGGCATACAGCAGTACTACGAGGAGCGTCACGACACCCCGTTGCTTCATTTCCTAATCCAGGACTTTGTGAACAACGCCCAGGAGACCATCGACAACGACGGTGACACCGACTGGTTGGCCGAGATAAACAGCCGTCTGATACAGAAGGTGGAGGTGAATGCCTTCATAGCCTTTGCCAACAAGGTTGTAGCCAACAAGGGCACAGAGAGCGAGGCCCTGTGGCTGGGTGCCATCGGTGCCTTGCAGTACCTGATGGGCGATGCCAGCACAGCCATGGAGACCCTGGCTCGTGCTCAGGATGCCAGCGGCACCCAGCGCATGCGCGACAATGCCCGTGCCATCCGCATGATAGCCTCGGCAGCTGTTGAGCCTAGCGGCAAGAAGTATGACAAGTGGATGACCGGTGAGTTGCAGTGGCTGGCCTCTGCCATGCGTGCCGAGACAGGCATAGACCAGAAGAACGAATATGAGTTGCAGTACAACCACTACTACGACATCTTCGACCGCCTGGTGCACCGCGGGCTGGTGCCCCGTTACAAGAAAGAGGGCCGCGACGGTCTGGTATACGGTCTGATGCGTATGACCGAACATCCTGAATATATGACCAATATCACCCTGAACAGAGAAGAAGACTCATGGAACCCCGAATACAGCAGGGAGTCGTTCTATAGTCTGCACAACGCTTCTGCCGACAAGGTGAAGAGTATCAGAGAGTGGGTGAACAGCAAGAGCGGCAATGACTTAGACAGTTACGTGCGCAGCAACGCCCATGCCGATGCCATGCTGATGGACGACCTGACAGGCACCACCTATCTGCGTGCCGGTGACTACAGCAGGGCCCTGCCCTATCTGGAGAAGGTGACGCCCTCGTTTGTAGAAGGTCAGAACGTGTGCTGGTATTTGAAGAACAAGGACTGGCACAAAGACCGCTGGATGGGCAAGCAGAAAGTGCCTGAGGATATAGTCACTGAAGTGTCGCACACCGTGACCTTAGACTACAACCCGAAGGCCCGCTACTGCAAGGAGATGATAGACCTGGAGAAGCGCTACAGCAAGGCCCGTGGCGAGGAGCGCTGTCAGCTGGCCTATCAGCTGGCCTCACAGATGTATCAGTCGAGTGGCTGGGGCGACTGCTGGGCTCTGACCGACTATTCGTGGAGCAGCACCAATTTCGAAGACAGCACACACATAGCCGAGAACAGCCGTTTCTACACCCGTTGCATAGAACTGCTGAACGAGAGCAAGCGTTCGACGAACATCGACCTGCGCCAGAAGAGCATCTATGCCCTGGCCTTCATCCCCCTGGAGCCCTGGTATAAGATGGAATGGAGCGAGAAGGTGTCGAACTTCATCTACCGTCCTCTGCCCATGACCCGCCAGTACAGGGCCATGGCCGAGTTGTCCGACTTCTACGACAAGAACCCTGTGGCCGACTACGTGCGTAAGTGCGATGTGCTGAAGGCGTTCCGTGAGAACAGGTAATGTTCACACATACAGTCATCATGGCAGTCAGCCAAACGGCTACTGCCATGATGACATAGAGAGACAAACTTATTCAATCAATAACACATTCGTTTTATTAACTTTAACACTTAAACTTTATGAGAAAAAGATTTACATCTTTATTAGTACTGTTGGTTTCGTTCATGCTGACAATACCCGTTTTAGCTGAGCAATCCGTGGAGCTGATAGACTACACCTACAATTTCCCACAGGCACTCAACGGTTGGACCACCATTGATGCTGACGGCGATGGCAACACATGGAATCTGCTGATTGACAAAAACAATCCCGGATATAACGGCGATCCCGGTATGATGCAATCAGCCAGTTATTTATCAAGTGCCCTAACTCCCGACAACTATCTGGTGTCTCCGAAGATGAAACTTGACGGCAAAATCACGTTTTGGGCATGTGCACAGGATAAAAGCTATCCAAGTGAGCACTTTGGTGTAGCCGTGTCTACAGCCGGCAATACCGATGCAGCCGACTTCACGATGGTTTCTCCAGAATGGGAGATGACAGCAGCCCCCGCCCGTATCACACCCCGTAAGGTACAGGGTCAATGGTACGAGTATGAAGTAGACCTGAGTGGCTATGAGGGAGCTGAGGGTTATGTTGCTATCCGCCACTACAACTGCACCGACTGGTTCCGTCTGAATGTAGACAACATCACCCTGTCTACCTCAGAACTGCTTGATGCTTACGATCCCGAACTGGAAGTATTGCCAGAGCCGGCAACACCCGTAGTACTGCCCGAGGGAGCAGAAGTGGCAGAATACTCTATGAGATATAAGAACAGTAGTAACGAGACACTTAATAAGCCCATCAACGTGGCTGTAGTAGGCAACGAAGTTTATTTCCAGGGCATGAGTCAATATCTGCCCGAGGCATGGGTTAAGGGTACACTCGATGGCAACACCGTAACCTTCGATTCAAACCAACTGATGGGTACCTATGGCACCTATGGCGAATCATACTTCTTCTATACTGGTTCTGTCAACACCTTCATCTACGATGCAGAGGCAGACACTTATACCGCAACAGGACAGGTATTCGGTGTTTTGGGCAACCGCTATGACGGTCGCTACTTTGATCCAGTATTGAGTAAGGTGACAGAGAAGGCAGCAACACCTGGCACACCGACTATCACAGCTATTACAGGAACAAATTGGGGTGATGTAGTTGAGTTCTACATACCTACCGTAGATATCAATGACGATGCTTTAGTTACATCAAAACTCTCATACCAGTTCTTTATCGATGATGAGAGCACACCACTGGAGTTCACGACCAATTACTTTACCAAGCTGACGGCAAACATGACCGTGATACCTTACGGTTTCACCGAGAATTATGATTTTTATCCCACCTACATCTATCTGAACATGCCTCACGACACATGGAAGAAGATCGGTATACAGAGCATCTATACCGGTGGTGGCGAAGAGAACAAGTCAGAAATATTCTGGTTCACCATGCCAGTAGGTCCTGTGGTAGCTCCTGAAGGACTTGTGACCGAGGATTATTCATTCGAAGCCACAGCACGCGACTACAACCAAGGCGACGAGGAAGTTCCCTACGACCACAACAGCATTGTGAAAGTGGGCTTCGACGGTGATGATGTCTACATCCAGGGTCTGTCAAAGGATGCACCTGACCTGTGGGTGAAGGCGACCAAGAATTCCGACGGCAAATATGTGATTCCAGCCAACCAGTATATGGGTAAACTGACTATCGCCCAATATACCTTCCCATACTATTGGACAGCCATAGATGACGAAAACAACCTTGTGGATGTAGTTCTCGATTTCAATACTGAGACCAGCACCTTCACCACCGACCAGACAGTGGCTTTGAATGGTTCTGCAGATGCACTGGAGTACTATATCCTGTACAACAATGTAGTCATCACTAAGTTTATCGATGTAGCAGCCAAGCCCGCCAATCCTACTGTTGAGGCATTCAATATCTCAGACCAAGTAGGCTACTCAACCATCTATGCCAGCATTCCCACCGTCGACATAAACGACAACACCCTGAACACAGGAAAGCTCTTCTACATCGTATGGATAGAGAAGAACGGAACACAGCAGAAGTACACCTTCACCAAAGACCTGTACTCCAGCGACTTTGATGAGGATGTGACAGAAGTGCCCTACACCCATGACGGTTACGACATCTATTTAGGTGGTGAGATAATCTATCTGGAAGATGAGCTTGATGAGCTGAACAGTTGGACAAAAGTGGGTATGCAGAGCGTATACTACGGTGGCGGTGAGCGCAATGAGTCGGATATAGTATGGCTCGACGTCACAGGCATACAAGAGATTGATGCCACTACCGACAATGCCGCTGCAACCATCTACAACCTGCAAGGCCAGAAGGTGAACAAGGCAGAGAAGGGTATCTACATCATTAACGGCCGCAAAGTGTTGGTTAAGTAAATAGCATTTAGCCATAGACATGGCAGCTGTCTTCAACGAATTTGAAGATAC
>OMSQ01000064.1 GCA_900313805.1 uncultured Prevotella sp.
GAAGGTGGCGGTGGCTCCGTCGAATGTGCCCTTCACCCAGCTGTTGCCAGTGATGGGATTGGGCAGGTGGAAATAGATATCGGTACCCGAGGTGGCCACCTGCATAGGCTCGCTCATTGCTTCCGTCACTTCACTGCCGCCAGAGGAGTAGTAGTGCATGTTGAATGTTGCCACCCACTGTTCCACCGTTGCATCGGATGGAGGGGTGACAGTAGTCTGTGCCCGCATAGACATAGTGTATAGGCATGCCACGAGGAGCGTAAGGATTTTGATTTTCATATTAGTAGATTTAAGTCGTTGTGCAAATGCTGCTGCAAAAGTAAGAGAAAAAAAGCAAAACACACATTCATTGCAAACAAAAAACAAAAACTTTATTCCCACAGGCTGATAATTCCGAAAAAACATATAAATTTGCATTTCCTAACCTAATGAGACAGTGATTGACCGACCTACCATAGACCGTATAATGGATGCCACCAACATAGTGGAGGTGATATCCGATTTTGTTTCGCTCCGCAAGCGGGGTACCAGTTACGTGGGTCTGTGCCCTTTTCATGACGACCGCACGCCCTCGTTTTCCGTTTCGCCCTCACGTGGTGTGTACAAGTGCTTTGCTTGCGGCAAGTCGGGCAATGCCGTGGGTTTTGTGATGGAGCATGAGCAGGTGACCTATCCCGAGGCCCTGCGCTATCTGGCGGCCAAGTACCACATAGAAATCAAGGAGCATGAACTGACCGATGAAGAGCGCCAGCAGCAAAACGACAGGGAGTCGATGTTCATAGTGAACGAGTGGGCTGCCACCTACTTCCACGACACGTTACAGCACGACGCCGATGGTCAGGCCATAGGTTTGCAGTATTTCCGCCAACGTGGTTTTCGCGATGACATAATAGAGCGTTTCCGTCTGGGTTTTGCCCTTAGTCGCCGTACCGCCCTTGGCGATGAGGCCAAGCACAATGGTTACCGCAAGGAGTATCTGGTGAAGGCCGGCCTGCTGGTGCAGCGCGACGACGGCAGCACCTACGACCGCTTTGCCGGCAGGGTGATTTTCCCCTGGGTGGGAGTGAGCGGCAAGGTCACTGCCTTTGGCGGCCGCCTGCTCGATTCCCGTACCAAGGGTGTGGCGCAGAAGTATGTCAACTCGCCCGACTCCGAGATATACCACAAGGACCATGAGCTCTATGGCATCTATCAGGCCAAGCGTGCCATAGCCAGCGAAGACTGCGTATATATGGTGGAGGGATATACCGATGTCATCTCCATGCACCAGTGTGGCATAGAGAACGTCGTGGCCAATTCCGGCACTGCGCTCTCCATCTACCAGATAAAACTGCTGAGACGGTTTACCGAGAATATCGTGCTGCTCTACGATGGCGACGAGGCAGGCATACATGCTGCCATGCGAGGCACCGACATGTTGTTGGCCGAGGGCATGAACGTGAAAGTACTGCTGCTGCCCCAGGATGAAGACCCCGACAGTTTCGCCCGCAGTCATACGGCCGAGGACTTCCGTCAGTACATCAAAGACCATCAGACCGACTTCATTGAGTTTAAGACCCGTGTGTTGCTTGCTGGAGTGACCGACCCGGTGAAGCGCTCCTCTGCCATCAGCAACATCGTGGCCAGCGTGGCTGTCATCACCGATCCTGTGAAACGTGCCACCTACATACAGGAGTGCGCCCAGCGTACCGGCATAGAGGAGCGTGTGCTCATAGCCCAGATGAACCGTTTCATACGCCAGAACCGTGAGGAGCGTCAGCGTGAGCGCGAGCGTGAGGCCCGGCGCGAAGAGGCTGCTCCCGTAGTACCGGCAACCCCAGTATCGCCCACAGCCCTCGAGCCTCTGTCGCCGCGGTCTGCCGGTCAGCCCACACTGACCATGCTCGAGCAGCTGATAGTGGAACTGGTGGTGCGCCACGGCGAGAAAGTCATCTTCCGCGGAGTGAAAAACGATGCTGACGGTCAGACCATGGATGTGACAGTGGCACAATATGTGTATTACGACCTGAGTGCAGACGACATGAGTCTGGCAGACCCCATAGCGCAGCAGATACTATACGAGGCTGTGACACATAGCGGAGATGCACAGTTCGTGGCAGAACGCTACTTCTGCCAGCATGCCGACATGCAGGTGAGCGCCATGGCCATACGTCTCAGCACCAACCCCGTTCGCCTGTCGAAGAGCCTGCGCATAGAGCCCGACGAAGAACGACTGCGTTCACAGGCCGTACACATGGTGCTCGACTATAAGATGGCAATAGTGGAGAATGACCTCAGACAACTGCGACAAAGATTGAGCGAGGTGAGTAGTGATGCCGGACAGATGCTGGCTGTATTAGGAGACATCAAGAAAGGAGAAGAACTGCGAAACCTCATCGCAGAGAAGATAGGAAACAGAATAAAATGATAAACATATTCCGACGCAAGAAAAAAAACGAAACACCGCCGCCTGCCACGATAAACACCACGGTGGCAGAGCGCGAGCAGATGATACATCAGGCTCTTCTTGAGATGAACTGCCAGCCGCAGTGGGAAGATCAGGATGAGAACCGTGCCGTGCACTATGAATACCAGAACGGACACTTCCGCATACTCGTAGAGAAAGACACCCCTGTGGTACGCTTGATGTACCTCTTTTTTTACAATGTATCAGCCAAATACATAGACCGTGTGCGTCAGGTGTGCAATAACTGCAACACCGTTTCGCCCATTGGACACATGGTATATTCGGTCAATGCCGACCGCTACGAGGTGGATATGCACATGTTTGCAAATTTCGTGCCCGAGAAGGGCAGGGTGCTGCCCATGTTGCGCTATGTGATGCAAGGCGTGTTCTACTGGCAGCAGGCTTTTGCCCACCGCTATGAGGAACAAAGCAGTGCCGATACCGACGATGCTGAGGCAAATCTGGCCAAGTGGAACCATGAGGTGTCACTAATGCGCAGGATGGAGTTGTATATGCAGCATGAGGGCGATATGGTTGAGACGTCGTCAGAACCCTTCACCCTGGCCGATATGCTGCGCCGTCTCATGGGTATAGAGAAGATACACGTGGAGCAGTTTACTCTCCTTACCGACCAGTTGATGAGCACTGCCAATGACGACAAGTGCCTCGAGCAGCAGCCTGCAGCATGGCTGGAGCACACCACAGCAACCACTGTGACGGGCACATTGCTGTATCACCACCATTCGGCACCTACGCAGCAGCGCACCCTCATGTTCTCGCTCACACGTGCGGGCGGCGACGACGTGTGCCATTACTACCGCATCACCATGTGCAGAGTGCCCGTGAGTGCCGATATGAGTGTGGATGTGCACAGTGTGGACCATCATGAGCAGAGCGCCTCGGCACTCATAGCCTACGACCTGAAGAGCAACAAACAGATGCGCGATGAGAGCATGTACATGTGGAAAGAGGCAATGGAGAAATACCGCGCCGGCCACGAAGACCAGTTGACCCCCCAGGAGCGTCTGCTATGCCAGTGTAGCACGTCTGACGATGCCCACCGCCTCTACCGTGGTCATCAGCTCTTCCTGCAAGGGCGTTATGTGGAGGCACTCGACCCCCTGCTCAGTGCATACGCCGAACATTCCCACAGTTATGACAAGATGCATGGCAAGGACAGGGAACGCTTCAACCAGATATGCTACTACATCTCTTTCTGTTACATGCAGTTGGGACAGTATGCCCTGGCCAGTCACTATATGTCGGCGGTGCCGCTGAACCACCGTGTGGACTATGCCGTGCTGCGTGTTGACTCGATGGTGCTCTCGGGCGATGCCCACAGCATGCGTATGATAGAAGACATGATGAAGCAGATAGACGAGGCGCACCATGGCGAGGACGAGGACCAGGTGGAGATGTCGCCCGTGGTGGGCGAACTGTATGAGATACTGCGCCGCCGCCAGGTGTTCCTGCTCATAGAACGTGGTGAACTGGACCAGGCCGAGGAAAAACTGCGTCAGATGCTGACCGAAGACCGCCATGCCGACTTTGCCATTCACGAGATGGCATACGTGCAGCGCAGGCGATATCTGAACGACGTATATTGAACTTCATACAACGATGATATACATACACTGGATAATACTTCTGGTATATGCTACGGTAGTGATAGCCTCCGCCATAGCAGTGATGATGGACAACCGTCAGCCAGCCAAGACTCTGGCCTGGCTGTTGGTGCTCATCTTCGTGCCAGTGGCAGGTATCATCTTGTATTTCTTTTTCGGTCAGAACACCCGTCGCGAGCGTTTCATTGAGAAACAGAGTCTGGACCGCATAGCCAAGCGCACTATGCTGGGATTTGTGGAGCAGCGCAACCTGAATGTACCACCAGAGCATCGTCACCTGGTGCGCATGTTCTCGCACGATGGCTGGGCACTGCCCTTCAAGAATAATGAGGTGGAAATATATACCGACGGGTATCAGTATTTCCCTGCACTGCTCCACGACATCAGCATGGCTCGCGAGCATATACACATTGATGTATATATATTTGAAGACGATGCCTTGGGAAACCTCGTGGCCGACGCCCTCATAGAGCGCGCATTGGCAGGAGTGGAGGTGCGTGTCATCTATGACAGTGTGGGCTGTTGGAGTGTGCCGTCATCTTTTTTTGAGCGTATGCGCGATGCCGGAATCGACGTGCATGCCTTCATGCCGGTGAAATTCCCCGCCTTCACTTCCAAAGTCAATTACCGCAACCACCGCAAGCTTACCATCATTGACGGCACTGTGGGATATATAGGCGGCATGAACATAGCCCTGCGTTATGTGAAGGGAACGAAGCATCAGCCGTGGTACGACACCCACCTGAAGGTGCGTGGCGGTGCTGTCTATGGCATTCAGGCAGCTTTCCTGGCCGACTGGTATTTTGTGGATCGCACACTTATCAACGACCGTCGTTACTATCCCGAGTTGCCGTCCATCGACAATGACTGTCTAGCGCAAGTGGTGACCAGCAACCCCACCTCCCCCTTTCCCGAGATAATGCACGGATATGTGCGCGTACTGCTGGAAGCCCGTGAATATGTGTATCTCATGACCCCATACTATATGCCCACCGAGCAGGTGGTCATGGCCATGCATGCCTGCGCCCTGTCGGGGGTGGATGTGCGCCTGATCATACCCATGCACGTGGATGCCAAGGTGGTGGAGTGGGCCAGTCGCTCTTATGTGATGCAGAGTGCCGCCGACGGAGTGAAGATATTTTTGTATGACAAGGGTTTCAACCACAGCAAGGTGCTCATATGCGATGACAAACTATGCAGTTGCGGCAGTGCCAATGTCGACTTCCGCAGTTTCGAGCATAACTTTGAGTCGAACATATTCATATACGACAGTGACGTCACCCTGCGAATGAAGCAAGTATTCCTTGACTATCAGGAGCAGAGCGTGCCGTTAGAGCAGTTGAAGGATTTGGAGCACCGTTCGTTCTTCAGCCGTTTGTGGGAGTCGTTTGTTCGTCTGTTCTCTCCTCTTTTGTAGTCGCCTTCTGGCGGAAGATAGAGAAGTTCACGCTGCCATATTCACGTTGTTCTACAAACTGCGGCATGTGGGTAAAGGAGTGGTTGTGTCCATGCTCAAACACGAACAGTCCGCCGGGTTTCAGCATGTCGCCCTCCAGTATCATCTTCGGAATGAGCGGCAGTTGCTCGAGAGCGTATGGCGGGTCGGCGAAGATGAAGTCGAACTGCTGTCGTCCGTTTTTTATGTATTTCAGGGCATCGCCACGTATGAGTATCACCTTATCCGTATCAAGTCGAGTGAGGCATTGCCGTATGAAGGCACAGTGGTCGCGGTCGCGCTCCACGCTCACCACCTCGCGGCAGCCCCTTGACAGCAGTTCCAGAGATATGCTTCCGGTGCCAGCAAACAAGTCGAGAGCCCTGATACCATCCAGGTCAATGTACCCCATCAGCACATTAAACAGGTTTTCCTTGGCAAAGTCGGTGGTTGGTCTGGCTTTGAACGTACGTGGCACGTCGAAGCGTCGTCCTTTATAAATACCTGTTATTATGCGCATGGTGTTCAGTCTTGGTCGAGTAGTGTGATGATGTCGATGGGTAGCGAAGCCATGTCAGCCCACTGTGGGTGGCGCAGGCCTTCATCGCGTGCCAGCATTTGCACTTGTGGCAGATGGTGGCGCAATCTGGGCAGCAGCCATTCCTCGTGTGGCAGAGTGCCGTAGAGCCACAACTGGTCGCGCTCATCGTGCATGGCCAGTTGTCTCCACACATATAGTATGTAGTAGAGTGCGTCGTGAGCGTGTTCTGCTGAGAAGGTGTTTGAGAAGCGTATGCGGTTATGCATGAAACAGAGCACGTCAATCTTCTGGTCGTGGCCGTAGACATACAGCCGGTGTTCCTTGCTGCTTCGTGCATGGTGGTGCAGGGTGCGCCACACAGGCAGAGCCGCAGGCATATACTGTGCATGGGCAAAGCGGTTGTCAATAGCACCCTTCACTTCATGCTTCAAAGGCCATACTGCCACGCACTGCATATCGTCGATGACTGTGGTCAGTTTCGTGTCGTGCTGGTGAGCAGAGAAGGTGTAGTCGAAGAGAATGCCTTGCTCTTCCTCGTCGTGTTCACCCTGGGGTAGCAGAAGTACGGGCGTGTCGACCATCACGCGGACGTTTGTCGCCTGAGTGAGAAGCGGGTGGTCCAGAGCCTGGCGTACGAGCAGAGCTGCTGCCACCCCTTTGCCCATGACAGTCTCGCCGCTGGGTGGGTTGCCTGGTTGCGCTATGGTGATGCTATTTGCGCTGATGCGCAGAGTGAAGATAGAATTGTTATTTGTCATATTCCTCAGTATGTTCATTCCCAGTTGCCGGCATTGCCGTTGTCAGAAGTCAGGTCGCCAATCTTCAGTCCGGGATATAGTCCCTCGTTCACTGCCTGTTCGGTGGCTGCTGCTATGGCCGTGCTGTCGAGACCCTTCAGGTATTGCTGGTAGAGAGCAGCGCATTGCATGAGTGGCCGTTGGGTAGCATCGGCAGTCACTGAGAGCGAGAGTTCAAACTCCTCGCCCTCGGAGTATGGTATCTGTTGTGCGCCCTGCTTAAGATAGCCGCTGTCAGTCAGCTCATGCCAACGTGCGGCATACCGTCCGTGCCGGGCAAAGAATCGTTCCTGAGCCTCGCGTATGTCCGTAAGTCGTTCTTTCACCAGCTGTTCGCGCTCCTGCCTCTGACTGTTGAAACGCAGCGGACGGGCTACGCTCAGCACGCACACCACTGCCAGAACCAGCGCAGTGACGATGAGCAGCAGTCTGCTGCCTGGCATGATATTATGATTTTTCTCCTGACTCATGACAATAAGTGTGGCACACACAGCGTTAAAAAAGTGTGTACCGCGCAGCAAAGGTACGGAAAATCGAGAGCAGAACAAAATAAACTAGTTTATTTTTTATGCCGAGATGGAGTACCTTCGCGCAGCAGAGGTACCTTTTCGCAGCAGAGGTACCTTTTCGCAGCAGAGGTAC
>OMSQ01000191.1 GCA_900313805.1 uncultured Prevotella sp.
AGTTCTTTATGTCCTCAGTCCAGTATCATGGATTTGAATTGCCAGAGTATTTCGACTTTGACAAGGTGCTCGCCTACGTGAAAGAGAGCATCGGCGACAGACCGTACGAAGACTGCCTGAGCGAAATGCTACCAGATGAATTGGAAAACGTTAATCTTGATATCCTGCTGAACAAGGACGGGCGCTATGCCGTGCGTCCGCTGATGCTTGCTAATCCGTTCCTCTATTACTTCCTGTCGAGAGAGATTTGCTGCCCCTCCGGATGGGAGGCTATTCTGCGGTGTTTCGAGTCGTACACAGTGCCGCACCTTACATCGTGCGCCATGCCTGTCATACCGGAGAAGGTGGAGCCGTTTTACAAGTCTGCCACCATACTCAACTGGTGGAACACTATGGAGCAGCGTTCGCTGGAACTGTCCCTGGAATACCGCTATATGTTCGTTACCGACATAACGAACTGTTACGGCAGCATCAATCCGCAGTCTATACTGTGGGCGCTGACCTGTAAGGGCACTGAGCATGAGAACGACAAGAACACGCAACTGGCAAAGAACATACAGACTTACCTTCGCGCTCTGCAGAAAGGTCACAATATCGGCATCCCACAGGGAAGCGCGCTGTTTGACTTCGTGGCGGAGATGGTGCTGGGCTACTCTGACCTGCTGTTGCATGAGGAACTGCAGAGAAAGAAAATCAGCGGTTATGAGATAATACGCTATCGCGACGACTACCGCGTGTTCTGCGACGACAAGGACACGTTGGAGACCATCTCCTACACCCTGCAGTCGGTGCTGGAACAGCTCAATTTCCGCATGAACTCGCAGAAGACGAAGATAAGCGACAGCATAGTGACAGACTCTATCAAGCCCGACAAACTCTTCTACATATACAACACCCCCATCTTCAACAAGAAAGGAGTGGACTTTGACGGGATACAGAAGCACCTGCTCTATATACTTATGTTCTCTCGTAAATATCCTGATAGCGGACAGGTGAAAACCATGCTTTCCGACCTGGACAAGCGCATCATCGAGAAGTTGAAACCCAAAAAGGTCACTCCGCGTGAGCATTCCTCCAAGGCGACCAAGCTCACGCTGGACAAATTGGTTCTCGATACCGATGAGCCGATGGAAGACGTTGAAACACCGGATATTGATATCTCGGAAGAAGAACTAGCTGAGGTCGATTTTACTGGTGCGGTTAAGTTGTTGCCGGAAGAGGACGCTGACAGTAAGCAAAAAAAGGAGATAGAAGTTCCCGGAAGATTGTGCGAGAACATCCGCGCCATGACTGCCGTTGCTACACAGATAGCAGTGGAAAACGTGAACTGCGCACACTACGCTCTACGCATCATCAGTCGCATGGTCTACTCGATGAAGGATATGGAAGAGAAGCAGGACATCATCGACAAGGTGTATGCCAAACTCTGCCGTCAGCACAACAACGACTACAACCAACTGTGGTTGCAGAACATAACCTACACGCAGGACAAGCAGAGTGGCAGTTCTCCCTACACCATGCGCCTCTGCAAACTGGTGATGGGCGAGAACGATCAACCCATCTGGAACAACGACTGGCTGAAACCGTCATTCGTAGAGAACATGCCATACGACACAGTGGTCAACGAGGACACCCTGAAGAATGTGACGCCTGTGATAGTATTCCGTGAGCAAAGGGCATATCTGGATGCGTTTGATGGTATGGAAGACTTCTTGGAGGAAATGTCGGAAATAGCTGAAAACCAGTGATATGGGCGAAATAAAGCTGACCTGGGGCCAACAGAAAGCCTTTGATACGTTCAAGGCTTTTTTGGAGGATGACACAACGAAAGTGTACATCCTGAAGGGATATGCCGGCACGGGAAAAACCACTCTGATGAGGAAGTTCATCGAGGAGATGCAAAAACGGCAACTTCAGTTCTCCCTGTTGGCCTCCACTGGTCGTGCTGCAAAGATATTGGCCAATGTGACTGGTTGTGAGACTAAGACTGTACACAGCGAGATATATAAGTTTCAGGGCCTGAATCAGGATCTAGAGGAGGAAGTGAAGAAGCGCGAAAAATTAAAGGTGGACTCTTCGGGTCAGCTGTTTCTCAATTTCGAATTGGATACGGTAGCTGGCGATTCCACGTCCTACTACATCGTGGATGAGGCCTCGATGATATCAGATGCCGAAGATAAGAACACCACCCAGGCCATTTTCGGCTCTGGTCGCTTGCTGACAGACCTGTTCCGATATGATGCAGGAGGAAAATTCATCTTCGTGGGAGACGTGTGCCAGTTGCCGCCAGTATCTCAAAACATATCTCCAGCCTTATCCCAAGAGTATATCGCAGACAACTTCGAACACAAGAGCATGGAGGGTGAACTGACGGAAGTTGTCAGGCAGTCGAAAGATGTGGACATAGTGAGGTCGGCACATCAGGTAAGAGGTCTCTTTTACGCCCCGCAGCCGTGGAAATGGGCAAAATTCCCTTTCAGGGGATATAAAGACATACATGTGCTCAATAGCCAGACCTCTCTGATAAATGACTATATCAGGAGGCTGAAGGAATCGGGCTTCAACAATGCCACACTGATTTGCTATTCCAACAAACAGTGTGACGCCACCACCCGCCTGTTGCGACCATCGTTCGGACACGTCCAGCCCACTTTGGAGAAAGGTGACTTGCTGCTCGTCACCCAGAACAACCTGATTTCCGGACTGATGAACGGTGACCTGGTAGTGGTGGAAGATATCGGCCGGCCTGAGAAGAGGGCTGGCCTGACGTTTTTGAAAGTGTCCGTCAAGGAACTCTTTACTAAGAAGAGCTATTCGCAGTTGATGATAGCAGAAGTGCTATATGGTAATCAGACGAATATCTTACAGTTTCAGCAGAGGGAACTGTTTATTGACTACTATTACAGGATGAAGGAAAAAGGAATAAAACAGAAATCCAAGGAATTCCATGATAATATGTTCACAGACCAGTATCTCAATGCTCTGCGTGCTGTGTTCGGCTATGCACTAACTTGTCATAAAGCGCAGGGCGGAGAGTGGGACTACGTCTATCTTGATATACCCAAGAACGTGCCAGCCATAGAAAAGCCATACGTCTATCAGTGGGTGTACACCGCCATGACCAGAGCCAGAAAAGGACTGTATGTAGTGGATAATTTCTGGGTGGTGTAGG
>OMSQ01000055.1 GCA_900313805.1 uncultured Prevotella sp.
AATGGCGACTGGGAGACACAGTATTGCAACAAGTTGCAGTGGTACAATGAGGGTACAGAAGCACACAACAGCGGCATGTCTGACAACGACATCAAGTTCTATCTGCCCGATGGCAGTTACGACATCAAGTTCTGGGCTACCTCAGGCAATGACGGCAACCCCAGTCAGGACCAGTCTCGTGTGTACTACACCATCGACCCGGAATATACGTTCAAGGCACCTGGCAGCAGCTCAGTTCAGAACATCCTCAATCCTCTGGAGAGCGGTTACACCTACTACCGCACATTCTACTACATCCACTCACTGAAGTTGCCCAACGGTGTTAAGGCATACAAGATAACCAATGTGGTAGACAACGGTTCATCAGCCAAGGCAGAGAAGAGCCTGGTAGCCAGTGCCGGACAAGTTCTCGACGGCAACACTCCCGTAATCCTGGCTTTGGACGGCACAGGACGCACCGGAACCATGGCTTCTGTGAAATTTGAGTTTGCAGGCGACCCCTTCCTGCGGGCAGTTGACGATGAAACTAATATGTTGAGAGGCTCGCTCAACTCAGAGCATCTGGAGAAGCAGAATTCAGCAGACGGCTCATATAACTACATCTTCGGATACAAGAGATTGAAGGCCGACGATGCTGGTGTGACCCTCGGTTTCTGGCATCCCGGAACAGGCAACACTGCATTCTGCTCATCATATCTGAACTACAGTGCAGACGTCACCTATCCTGCCAACGGTCTGGTGATAGACTTTGACGACGTTGTAGGAACTGGTATCAATGCCACAGAGGTAGAGACCGCTGAGAGCAAGGAGTACTACAACATGCAGGGCATGCGCGTGATACCCACCCAGAAGGGCATCTACATACACAATGGCAAGAAAGTAATCATCAAATAAAGCAAAGGAGGACACAAGAAATGAAAAAGAACGCATATATAGCTCCCGACATGATGGAGATAGACCTCGTAGCACGGAACTTGATGGACGTGGCCGACTTGCTGATACACTCTGGTGAGAACAATCAGAACCCAGGCAACAACGGCGATGACAGCGGTTCATTTGCTGACGAAGGCTTGTTTGACGAAGAAGAAGAAAACGACTTCGCCACAGCATGGGAGAGACTTCACAAAATAAACCTGTGGAGCAAAAACGACAAATAATTTCGTTTTCCATATCACGAGACGGCTGCCAGCATGCTGGCGGCCGTCTGTTTTTTTATAAATAATCTTAAAAACCTTGTCAGGTCATATATTTTTACTACATTTGCGGTCATGGCGTACAGACTGAGCATAAAGGCAGCCGACAGCAGACTGGTACGGTGGGCGACACAGGGAGAGAGTGTGGCCCTGATAGTTGTGGATGGCGAAGGTGAGGAGAGTTTGGAGCTCTTCCGTGCCGACACCATAGAGGCTATGTTGCGCACCTACATCTCGGCTGGTGACACACAGTCGGATTTGTGGTCATTGCTGACCCGTTGCATCCATGACGGCGACCCAGAATCGTGGGCTGACGACGTGCAGGCTGTGTTTGAGCACCGTCTGCTGTTGTGTGACGACAAGTTGGCAGACCACAGTCCCCTTCTCACCGCCTACAGAGAAGGTATTGAGTGGCATGTGACCTTCCGCGGCAGGGAGGTGGCAGTGGTAGAGCGCGACATGCCCCTTCCCCCGCCCATCAAGCCAGCCCCTGTGGTGAGAGAGCAGCCGCCAGTCGTAGTAGAGCAGAGGCCTGTGAGCGTCCCTCCCACCGTGAACATTCCTCCAGTGAGGTCAGAGCAGCCGCCGCGGACTGTAGCCCCACCGGTGATGGAGCCAGAGAAGAGCGGCAACAGCGGCTGCCTGCGTGCCTTCCGCATGCTGATAGGTCTGCTGATAGGCGTTGCCATCGGTCTGGGAGCCATATACTTAGTAAATCATTACCTGTTAAACCACTGATAACCACAACAATAAGAGGATGTATCAGATATATGTGGAGAGCAAGAACCGCGCCCATGTGCTGAGTATGAGTGCCGACGCATGTAGGGCAGCGAATGTGCTGTGTGTAAACAGCGGCAATGCCGAGGAAGTGCTGCGCTGGGTGCGTAGTCCGCATCTGGTAAGCGACGGAGGCAGTGCCGAGGACCGTGTGGTGAGTGTGCACCGTATATATGCCGACGAAGACGATGTCATAGTGGTGGAACTGAGCAACGACCCTGCTGCAGAGACAGTGAGCGGCACCTTCGGTGCACTGCGTATGGAAAGCGATGCAGACCACTACAGCATAGTCTGTCACGCTCCTGCCAGCGAGAATGTGGAGCAAGAGATACATTTCCGCTACGGCGACTACGAGGCGCGACTCCTTTTGACCGTGGCAGCAGCCGAGAGCGTGTATGATATAGTGCTCGACTTTGGCAGCGAGGCCAGTCAGATGCTCATTAAGCGTTATCTGGAAACCGACGGTGAGCGTCATGTATGCGACCTGTTCGGCGGTGTGCTGCACCATTTCTATCCTGGCGAGGAGCG
>OMSQ01000198.1 GCA_900313805.1 uncultured Prevotella sp.
CAGGAAGACTAACCGCGGCGGAAAGGGCGTGAAAACGCTTAACATCACCGACAAGACCGGCAGACTGGTGGCCATAAAGAACGTGACGGACGAAAACGACCTCATGATTATCAACAAGAGCGGCATCACCATACGACTCGCCGTGGCTGAATGTAGGGTCATGGGACGTGCCACACAGGGCGTCAGACTCATCAACCTCATGAAGAAAAACGATACTATCGCTTCGGTGTGCAAGGTCATGAGCAGTGAACTGGAGGCTACCGTCGAGGAGGAAAGCAGGGCCCAGTGGAACAAAAAGAGCGAAGACATACGACGCGACACTCAGTCTGTGGAGGAGGTAGAACAACCTGATGCCGACGACACTACTGACAACGAAGAACAAGAAGTGTGAACGAAAGAAACCTAATAACCTTTTAAATATTTGAACATGAAGAAATTAATGATCGTAGCCTTGATGGCAGTAGCTGCTTCAACGGCTTTTGCAGGCGACAGCGACGCCCTGAAACAGATCCTTAAGGCTAAAACTTATGAGGAGGCCGAAAATCTGGTTAAAGCAAACCTCAATTCGCTGGCTAACAGCGAGGAAAAGGCTAAGGCTTACAATAAACTGGTGGAACTGGCCCTGAAACCCGCAGAGAAAATCATCAGCGACATCCAACTCAATGAGATGGCTGGCAAACAGGAGCCTTACGACTCGGTGGCTCTCTACACTAACCTCGGACGCGCCTTCGACGCTGCATACGAGTGTGAGAAGTATGACCAGATGCCCAATGAAAAGGGTAAGGTGAAACCGCGCTTCCACAAGTCTAACGCCGAGAAGCTCTATGGACTCAGACCAAATCTCATCAATGCCGGTATCTACTATCAGCAAAAGGAGGATAACGCCAATGCTTACAAATTCCTGCGCGGATATGTGGACAGCAGCATCGATCCCCTCTTCGCTGAACAGGACAAGAGCAATGACCCCAACCTCACCAATATAGCCTACTACGCAGCTATCTTCGCTTACCAGGCAGGTGACATCGCAGCCGTCGACAAGTATGCCGACATCGCTATGAAAGACCCGGAGAAGAAAGCCGATGCCATGAACGTGAAACTGGCTATGGCTCAGTCGGGACTGAAGAATCATGCTGACTCTGTGGCTTACATGCAGAAACTCGAAGGCATCTATGCCAACGACAAAAACAACGACATGGTGTTCGGATCGCTCGTAAACCTCTACTCTGGACTTAACGAGAATGCCAAACTCGAGCAGCTGTTCAACGAGAAACTGGCAGCTGATCCCAACAACTTCACTGTATGGGCTGTGAAAGGACAGAATGCCATGATAGCTCAGGACCTGGAGAACGCTGTTACTTACTTCAAGAAGGCTCTCGATGCACAGCCTGAAAACACCCAGATTCTCACTTATCTCGGTGCCTGCCTGCTCGACCGCGCATCTCAGGCCGAGGACCGCGCTGCCGGAAAGACCGGACGTGTGGCTCCCGCCGCTCTCGAACAGATCATGCCTATATACGAAGAGTCAAGGTCGTATCTGGAGAAAGCCAGAAATCTCGATCCTGGACGTAACAACGCCAACTGGGCTTATCCTCTCTACCGCTGCTACTATCGCATCTATGGCGATAACGACGCACGTACCAAGGAGGCTGAGGCTCTCACAAAATAATCCAATCTAATTTGGTAAGTAATCAATAGGAGAGGGGGCAGGCACCGTGTAGGGCGTACCCCCTCTCTCTTCATAAAAACTCAGGATATTGAAACATAATACACACATAATAGTTGCATTCTTCTTCACGGCATGCGCACACATGCTGTGGATGCCTGCTGCAGTGGCACAGAAAAAGCAAATAGCACAGGCAAAAACCTACATCAAAAGCGGAAAGGAGCTGGACAAGGCGGAAAATATGATGACCACACTGCTCAAAGACTCCGCCAACATGAACAATGAGAAGATACACCTCACTCTCTTCGATGCCATAAGAGCGCAGTATGAACAGGTCAATGAAAAGATGTATCTGAAACAGCCCGTGGATACAGCGCAACTCTTCGTGCAGGCTGAAAAGATGTTCATCGCCCTCGAAAGATTCGACTCGGTTGAGGCAAGACCAAACAAAAAGGGGGTGATAAAGATTAAATACAGAGATAAGCACGCTGAGTTTCTTAATGACTACAGACAAAACCTCTTCAGCGGGGGCGTGTACTATGTCAGGAAAGGACAACTGGACAAGGCCTACAATATCATGAACCTCTATATTGACTGCGCCAGACAACCGCTCTTTCAGGCATACGACTACGAACGCAATGACACGCTGCTGCCCGAAGCGGCTCACTGCACTCTCTATTGCGGATATATGATGCACGATACGCCAAAGGCTCTCAAATATCTGTCACTGGCAATGAAAGACTCGATACATGCCGACTATATAGACCAGTACCTGGCACATGTCTACAATGAGGAAAATGATACCACTCGATACCTCGAAACTCTCAACAGGGGCTTCCTGCGCTCACCCACCCATCCCTTCTTCTTCCCACATATCATCGACTACTATAACCACAGGGGAGAAACACAGAAAATGCAGTCGCTGGTCGACGAGGCACTGAAGGCCGACAGTACCAACGCTCTCTTCCGCTTTGCACAGAGCACGCTGCTCCTCAATACAGGGAAATACGATGAGTGCATCGCTATCTGCAAGCAACTCATTGAGGACAATGACTCTTTTTCTGAGGCATACTGCAATATAGCTTTGGCATATTTCAACCAGGCTGTGGAAATGGACAAGAAAGTGAAACTCACTAGAAGCCAGAGACAGAAAATTAGACAGCTCTATGCCCTCAGTCAACCATACATGGAGAAATTCCGCGAACTGGAACCCGACAAGCAGCAGAAATGGCTGCCTGTACTCTATACCATCTATCTCAACCTCAATCTCGGACCACAGTTCGACGAGATAGACCAACTGCGAAGAAAAAACTAAAAATTGCTATATATACTTGTCAATTTCATAATGACTACAGTCTTTTTTTACTACGCAACATGCTGACACAACGCACTGTAACAAAGATTAAATCAAAAACTTTGCGTATCTCAGTATTTTATCTTAATTTCGCACCGTGAAAAATTATATTGGGTGAAATAACACTTTAAACAACAAAAAATATATCAGAAATGAAGAAGTACAATTTCAACGCTGGACCGTCTATGCTGCCCAGAGAGGTTATCGAAAACACCGCAAAACAGTGCCTGGATTTCAATGGCTCTGGTCTCTCACTTATGGAGATTAGTCACCGCGCCAAAGACTTCCAACCCGTGGTAGACGAGGCTGTAGACCTTATAAAGGAACTCCTGCAAGTGCCTGAAGGATACTCTGTGATATTCCTCGGAGGTGGCGCTTCTCTCGAATTCTGCATGGTGCCCTACAACTTCCTCATCAACAAAGCCGCATACCTCAATACCGGCACATGGGCCAAGAAAGCTATGAAAGAGGCTAAACTCTTCGGCGAAGTGGTAGAGGTGGCTTCTTCTGCCGATGCCAACTACACTTTCATCCCCAAAGGATGGACCGTGCCCGAGGATGCTGACTATCTGCACATCACTACCAACAACACCATCTATGGTACTGAGATGAGATATGAGCCCGAGGTGAACGTGCCCCTCATCGGCGATATGTCGTCTGATATCTTCAGCCGCCCAGTTGACGTGGCTAAGTATGACTGTATCTATGCCGGTGCACAGAAAAACCTGGCTATGGCAGGCGTTACCGTCATCATCCTCAAGGACGAGAAACTCGGACGCGCACCCCGTCAGATACCCACAATGCTCGACTACCGCACTCACGTGGACAAGGGCAGCATGTTCAATACTCCTCCTGTGGTGCCCATCTACTCGGCTCTCGAAAACCTCCGCTGGCTCAAGAAAAACGGCGGCGTAGAGGAGATGGACCGCCGCGCACACGAGCGTGCAGACATGCTCTACAGCGAGATAGACCGCAATAAACTCTTCCGCGGCACCGTGGCTGAGGAAGACCGCTCTCTCATGAACATCTGCTTCGTGATGAACGAGGAATATAAGGACCTGGAGAAACCATTCTTCGAGTTCGCTACCGAAAGAGGCATGGTGGGCATCAAGGGACACCGCTCAGTAGGAGGCTTCCGCGCTTCTTGCTACAACGCACAGACTGTGGAAGGCGTGCAGGCCCTCATTCAGGCAATGAAGGATTTCGAAAACCAACACTAATCAACTTCTTACATCATGAAAGTTCTCGTAGCTACAGAAAAACCTTTCGCAGCCGCTGCCGTGGAAGGCATACGCAAAGAGGTGGAACAGGCAGGTAATACTCTCGAACTGCTTGAGAAATATACAGAAAAGGCTCAACTGCTCAGCGCAGTGGCCGATGCCGACGCTCTGATAATCCGCTCTGACAAGGTGGACGCCGAAGTGCTCGACGCTGCCAAGCAACTGAAAATCGTGGTGCGCGCAGGTGCAGGATACGACAATATCGACCTCGCCGCTGCTACCGCTCACAACGTGGTGGCTGAGAATACTCCCGGTCAGAACGCCAATGCTGTGGCAGAACTGGTGTTCGGACTGCTCGTCAGCGCCGTGCGCAATTTCTACAACGGCAAGAGCGGCACTGAACTGCTGGGCAAAAAACTGGGTATCCTCGCCTTCGGCAACGTGGGACGCAACGTGGCACGCATAGCCAAGGGCTTCGGCATGGAGGTCTATGCATACGATGCTTACTGCCCCGCAGAGGTCATTGAACAGGCTGGCGTCAAGGCCGTGGCTTCTCAGGATGTGCTCTTCGAGGAGTGCGACGTGGTGTCGCTGCACATTCCCGCTACTCCCGAGACCAAACAGAGCATCAACGCTGCTCTCGTAGGCAAGATGAAGAAGGGAGGCATCCTGGTCAACACCGCACGCAAGGAGGTTATCAATGAGGAAGAACTCATAGCCCTCATGCAGGAACGCACCGACCTGAAGTTCGTCACCGACATCAAACCCGATGCCGATGAGGCCTTCCAGCAGTTTGAAGGACGCTACTTCGCCACTCCTAAGAAGATGGGCGCACAGACAGCAGAGGCTAATGTCAACGCTGGCATTGCTGCCGCTAAGCAGATCAACGCCTTCTTCACCAATGGCGATACTAAGTTCCAAGTCAACAAGTAAATAACAACCATCCTTAGTCTGATATGGCTATAGTAAAACCGTTTAAAGGCATCCGGCCACCAAAGGACCTCGTGGAAAAGGTGGAGTCAAGACCCTACGACGTGCTCAACTCTGAAGAGGCACGTCAGGAGGCCGAGGGCAATGAGATGAGCCTGTATCATATCATCAAACCCGAAATCGACTTCCCCGAGGGAACTTCGGAATACGACCCGCGCGTGTATGAACAGGCTGCGGCCAACTTCCGCAAATTCCAGGAACGTGGATGGCTGGTGCAAGACCAGGAGGAGCACTACTACATCTATGCACAGACAATGAACGGACGTACTCAGTACGGACTGGTGGTGGGTGCATACGTGGACGACTACCTCAACGGCACCATCAAGAAGCACGAACTCACTCGCCGCGATAAGGAGGAGGACCGCATGAAGCATGTCAGGGTGAACAACGCAAATATCGAACCGGTATTCTTTGCGTACCCCGACAATGACGTGCTCGACGCCCTGCTGCGTAAGTATGCAGTTACTACGCCTGAGTATGACTTCATCGCACCCATCGACGGCTTCCGTCACCAGTTCTGGATTATCAGCGACGCTGACGACATGCGCACTGTGACTGAGGAGTTTGCCAAGATGCCGGCTCTCTATATTGCCGACGGTCACCACCGCTCGGCAGCTGCCGCCCTCGTGGGGGCAGAGAAGCAGAAACAGAACCCCAATCACAAGGGTGATGAAGAGTACAACTACTTCATGGCTGTGTGCTTCCAGGCTTCACAACTCACCATCCTCGACTACAACCGCGTGGTGACCGACCTCAACGGACTGTCGTCGGAGGAGTTTCTCGAGGCTCTCTCGAAAAACTTCGACGTGGTGAACAAGGGCGCTGAACAGTACGCTCCGCAGCACCTCCATGAGTTCTCGCTCTATCTCGACGGACAGTGGTTCTCACTCACTGCTCATGACGGCACTTACGACGACTCCGACCCCATCGGCGTGCTCGACGTGGACATCTCTTCACGGCTCATCCTCGATGAAATCCTCAATATCACCGACTTGCGGTCGTCCAAACGTATCGACTTCGTCGGTGGACTGCGCGGACTCGGTGAACTGAAACGCCGCGTGGACAGTGGCGAGATGAGGGCTGCACTGGCGCTCTATCCCGTGTCTATGCAGCAGATCATGAGCATAGCCGACTCAGGAAAGATCATGCCGCCAAAGGCTACATGGTTTGAGCCGAAACTCAGGTCAGGACTGGTTATACACCGACTCGACTGATATGGACGAGTATCTCACCATCGCTGCAACCGCTGAAGGCTACTACACGGAGAAAAGGAGCAAGTTCTATGCTTTCGCTCACCCTGTAGACGATGTGACGCAGGTGCAGGAACTGGTGAAACAATACCGTAAACGATTCTACGACGCCCGACACGTATGCTACGCCTACGTGTTGGGCGCCGACGGTTCTGAATACAGGGCCAACGACGACGGGGAACCGTCGTCTACCGCAGGGAAACCGATTCTCGGACAGATAGTGTCGCACTCGCTCACTAATGTGCTGGTGGTCGTTGTCAGATACTACGGAGGCATAAACCTCGGCACTGGCGGTCTCATCGTGGCTTATCGCACTGCTGCTGCCGATGCCCTCGACCATGCCTCTGTCATCTCACGACAGGTGGAGGAGGTCATCACTCATCATTTCTCCTACCTGCAGATGAATGAGGTGATGAAGGTCATCAAAGACATGCAGCCACGAGTCATCTCACAGCAGTTCGACAACGACTGCACCATCACCCTCGCCATCCGACAGTCCGAGGCCCCGCTGCTCCGCCAGCGACTCTCAGCAATACTCTGATAATCGTCAAAAAACAATACCAGGTCAGTAAACGCGCGTTTACTGACCTGGTATTGTTTTTTGACGATTATCAGAGTATTGCTGAGAGTCGCTGGCGGAGCAGCGGGGCCTCGGACTGTCGGATGGCGAGGGTGATGGTGCAGTCGTTGTCGAACTGCTGTGAGATGACTCGTGGCTGCATGTCTTTGATGACCTTCATCACCTCATTCATCTGCAGGTAGGAGAAATGATGAGTGATGACCTCCTCCACCTGTCGTGAGATGACAGAGGCATGGTCGAGGGCATCGGCAGCAGCAGTGCGATAAGCCACGATGAGACCGCCAGTGCCGAGGTTTATGCCTCCGTAGTATCTGACAACGACCACCAGCACATTAGTGAGCGAGTGCGACACTATCTGTCCGAGAATCGGTTTCCCTGCGGTAGACGACGGTTCCCCGTCGTCGTTGGCCCTGTATTCAGAACCGTCGGCGCCCAACACGTAGGCGTAGCATACGTGTCGGGCGTCGTAGAATCGTTTACGGTATTGTTTCACCAGTTCCTGCACCTGCGTCACATCGTCTACAGGGTGAGCGAAAGCATAGAACTTGCTCCTTTTCTCCGTGTAGTAGCCTTCAGCGGTTGCAGCGATGGTGAGATACTCGTCCATATCAGTCGAGTCGGTGTATAACCAGTCCTGACCTGAGTTTCGGCTCAAACCATGTAGCCTTTGGCGGCATGATCTTTCCTGAGTCGGCTATGCTCATGATCTGCTGCATAGACACGGGATAGAGCGCCAGTGCAGCCCTCATCTCGCCACTGTCCACGCGGCGTTTCAGTTCACCGAGTCCGCGCAGTCCACCGACGAAGTCGATACGTTTGGACGACCGCAAGTCGGTGATATTGAGGATTTCATCGAGGATGAGCCGTGAAGAGATGTCCACGTCGAGCACGCCGATGGGGTCGGAGTCGTCGTAAGTGCCGTCATGAGCAGTGAGTGAGAACCACTGTCCGTCGAGATAGAGCGAGAACTCATGGAGGTGCTGCGGAGCGTACTGTTCAGCGCCCTTGTTCACCACGTCGAAGTTTTTCGAGAGAGCCTCGAGAAACTCCTCCGACGACAGTCCGTTGAGGTCGGTCACCACGCGGTTGTAGTCGAGGATGGTGAGTTGTGAAGCCTGGAAGCACACAGCCATGAAGTAGTTGTACTCTTCATCACCCTTGTGATTGGGGTTCTGTTTCTGCTTCTCTGCCCCCACGAGGGCGGCAGCTGCCGAGCGGTGGTGACCGTCGGCAATATAGAGAGCCGGCATCTTGGCAAACTCCTCAGTCACAGTGCGCATGTCGTCAGCGTCGCTGATAATCCAGAACTGGTGACGGAAGCCGTCGATGGGTGCGATGAAGTCATACTCAGGCGTAGTAACTGCATACTTACGCAGCAGGGCGTCGAGCACGTCATTGTCGGGGTACGCAAAGAATACCGGTTCGATATTTGCGTTGTTCACCCTGACATGCTTCATGCGGTCCTCCTCCTTATCGCGGCGAGTGAGTTCGTGCTTCTTGATGGTGCCGTTGAGGTAGTCGTCCACGTATGCACCCACCACCAGTCCGTACTGAGTACGTCCGTTCATTGTCTGTGCATAGATGTAGTAGTGCTCCTCCTGGTCTTGCACCAGCCATCCACGTTCCTGGAATTTGCGGAAGTTGGCCGCAGCCTGTTCATACACGCGCGGGTCGTATTCCGAAGTTCCCTCGGGGAAGTCGATTTCGGGTTTGATGATATGATACAGGCTCATCTCATTGCCCTCGGCCTCCTGACGTGCCTCTTCAGAGTTGAGCACGTCGTAGGGTCTTGACTCCACCTTTTCCACGAGGTCCTTTGGTGGCCGGATGCCTTTAAACGGTTTTACTATAGCCATATCAGACTAAGGATGGTTGTTATTTACTTGTTGACTTGGAACTTAGTATCGCCATTGGTGAAGAAGGCGTTGATCTGCTTAGCGGCAGCAATGCCAGCGTTGACATTAGCCTCTGCTGTCTGTGCGCCCATCTTCTTAGGAGTGGCGAAGTAGCGTCCTTCAAACTGCTGGAAGGCCTCATCGGCATCGGGTTTGATGTCGGTGACGAACTTCAGGTCGGTGCGTTCCTGCATGAGGGCTATGAGTTCTTCCTCATTGATAACCTCCTTGCGTGCGGTGTTGACCAGGATGCCTCCCTTCTTCATCTTGCCTACGAGAGCAGCGTTGATGCTCTGTTTGGTCTCGGGAGTAGCGGGAATGTGCAGCGACACCACGTCGCACTCCTCGAAGAGCACATCCTGAGAAGCCACGGCCTTGACGCCAGCCTGTTCAATGACCTCTGCGGGGCAGTAAGCATCGTATGCATAGACCTCCATGCCGAAGCCCTTGGCTATGCGTGCCACGTTGCGTCCCACGTTGCCGAAGGCGAGGATACCCAGTTTTTTGCCCAGCAGTTCAGTGCCGCTCTTGCCGTTGTAGAAATTGCGCACGGCGCTGACGAGCAGTCCGAACACCAGTTCTGCCACAGCATTGGCGTTCTGACCGGGAGTATTCTCAGCCACCACGTTGTGAGCGGTAGCAGCGGCGAGGTCGATATTGTCGTATCCTGCACCTGCGCGCACCACGATTTTCAGTTGCTTGGCAGCGTCGAGCACTTCGGCGTCCACCTTGTCAGAGCGGATTATCAGAGCGTCGGCATCGGCCACTGCGCTGAGCAGTTGAGCCTTTTCTGTATATTTCTCAAGCAGTTCGAGAGTATTACCTGCCTGTTCCACCTCTTTGCGTATGCCTTCCACGGCAGCGGCTGCGAAAGGTTTTTCTGTAGCTACGAGAACTTTCATGATGTAAGAAGTTGATTAGTGTTGGTTTTCGAAATCCTTCATTGCCTGAATGAGGGCCTGCACGCCTTCCACAGTCTGTGCGTTGTAGCAAGAAGCGCGGAAGCCTCCTACTGAGCGGTGTCCCTTGATGCCCACCATGCCTCTTTCGGTAGCGAACTCGAAGAATGGTTTCTCCAGGTCCTTATATTCCTCGTTCATCACGAAGCAGATGTTCATGAGAGAGCGGTCTTCCTCAGCCACGGTGCCGCGGAAGAGTTTATTGCGGTCTATCTCGCTGTAGAGCATGTCTGCACGCTCGTGTGCGCGGCGGTCCATCTCCTCTACGCCGCCGTTTTTCTTGAGCCAGCGGAGGTTTTCGAGAGCCGAGTAGATGGGCACCACAGGAGGAGTATTGAACATGCTGCCCTTGTCCACGTGAGTGCGGTAGTCGAGCATTGTGGGTATCTGACGGGGTGCGCGTCCGAGTTTCTCGTCCTTGAGGATGATGACGGTAACGCCTGCCATAGCCAGGTTTTTCTGTGCACCGGCATAGATACAGTCATACTTAGCCACGTCAACTGGGCGGCTGAAGATATCAGACGACATATCGCCGATGAGGGGCACGTTCACCTCGGGCTCATATCTCATCTCAGTACCATAGATGGTGTTGTTGGTAGTGATGTGCAGATAGTCAGCATCCTCGGGCACGGTCCATCCTTTGGGGATGAAAGTGTAGTTGGCATCGGCAGAAGAAGCCACCTCTACCACTTCGCCGAAGAGTTTAGCCTCTTTCATAGCTTTCTTGGCCCATGTGCCGGTATTGAGGTATGCGGCTTTGTTGATGAGGAAGTTGTAGGGCACCATGCAGAATTCGAGAGAAGCGCCACCTCCGAGGAATATCACAGAGTATCCTTCAGGCACTTGCAGGAGTTCCTTTATAAGGTCTACAGCCTCGTCTACCACGGGTTGGAAGTCTTTGGCGCGGTGACTAATCTCCATAAGTGAGAGACCAGAGCCATTGAAATCCAGGCACTGTTTTGCGGTGTTTTCGATAACCTCTCTGGGCAGCATAGACGGTCCAGCGTTGAAATTGTACTTCTTCATTTCTGATATATTTTTTGTTGTTTAAAGTGTTATTTCACCCAATATAATTTTTCACGGTGCGAAATTAAGATAAAATACTGAGATACGCAAAGTTTTTGATTTAATCTTTGTTACAGTGCGTTGTGTCAGCATGTTGCGTAGTAAAAAAAGACTGTAGTCATTATGAAATTGACAAGTATATATAGCAATTTTTAGTTTTTTCTTCGCAGTTGGTCTATCTCGTCGAACTGTGGTCCGAGATTGAGGTTGAGATAGATGGTATAGAGTACAGGCAGCCATTTCTGCTGCTTGTCGGGTTCCAGTTCGCGGAATTTCTCCATGTATGGTTGACTGAGGGCATAGAGCTGTCTAATTTTCTGTCTCTGGCTTCTAGTGAGTTTCACTTTCTTGTCCATTTCCACAGCCTGGTTGAAATATGCCAAAGCTATATTGCAGTATGCCTCAGAAAAAGAGTCATTGTCCTCAATGAGTTGCTTGCAGATAGCGATGCACTCATCGTATTTCCCTGTATTGAGGAGCAGCGTGCTCTGTGCAAAGCGGAAGAGAGCGTTGGTACTGTCGGCCTTCAGTGCCTCGTCGACCAGCGACTGCATTTTCTGTGTTTCTCCCCTGTGGTTATAGTAGTCGATGATATGTGGGAAGAAGAAGGGATGGGTGGGTGAGCGCAGGAAGCCCCTGTTGAGAGTTTCGAGGTATCGAGTGGTATCATTTTCCTCATTGTAGACATGTGCCAGGTACTGGTCTATATAGTCGGCATGTATCGAGTCTTTCATTGCCAGTGACAGATATTTGAGAGCCTTTGGCGTATCGTGCATCATATATCCGCAATAGAGAGTGCAGTGAGCCGCTTCGGGCAGCAGCGTGTCATTGCGTTCGTAGTCGTATGCCTGAAAGAGCGGTTGTCTGGCGCAGTCAATATAGAGGTTCATGATATTGTAGGCCTTGTCCAGTTGTCCTTTCCTGACATAGTACACGCCCCCGCTGAAGAGGTTTTGTCTGTAGTCATTAAGAAACTCAGCGTGCTTATCTCTGTATTTAATCTTTATCACCCCCTTTTTGTTTGGTCTTGCCTCAACCGAGTCGAATCTTTCGAGGGCGATGAACATCTTTTCAGCCTGCACGAAGAGTTGCGCTGTATCCACGGGCTGTTTCAGATACATCTTTTCATTGACCTGTTCATACTGCGCTCTTATGGCATCGAAGAGAGTGAGGTGTATCTTCTCATTGTTCATGTTGGCGGAGTCTTTGAGCAGTGTGGTCATCATATTTTCCGCCTTGTCCAGCTCCTTTCCGCTTTTGATGTAGGTTTTTGCCTGTGCTATTTGCTTTTTCTGTGCCACTGCAGCAGGCATCCACAGCATGTGTGCGCATGCCGTGAAGAAGAATGCAACTATTATGTGTGTATTATGTTTCAATATCCTGAGTTTTTATGAAGAGAGAGGGGGTACGCCCTACACGGTGCCTGCCCCCTCTCCTATTGATTACTTACCAAATTAGATTGGATTATTTTGTGAGAGCCTCAGCCTCCTTGGTACGTGCGTCGTTATCGCCATAGATGCGATAGTAGCAGCGGTAGAGAGGATAAGCCCAGTTGGCGTTGTTACGTCCAGGATCGAGATTTCTGGCTTTCTCCAGATACGACCTTGACTCTTCGTATATAGGCATGATCTGTTCGAGAGCGGCGGGAGCCACACGTCCGGTCTTTCCGGCAGCGCGGTCCTCGGCCTGAGATGCGCGGTCGAGCAGGCAGGCACCGAGATAAGTGAGAATCTGGGTGTTTTCAGGCTGTGCATCGAGAGCCTTCTTGAAGTAAGTAACAGCGTTCTCCAGGTCCTGAGCTATCATGGCATTCTGTCCTTTCACAGCCCATACAGTGAAGTTGTTGGGATCAGCTGCCAGTTTCTCGTTGAACAGCTGCTCGAGTTTGGCATTCTCGTTAAGTCCAGAGTAGAGGTTTACGAGCGATCCGAACACCATGTCGTTGTTTTTGTCGTTGGCATAGATGCCTTCGAGTTTCTGCATGTAAGCCACAGAGTCAGCATGATTCTTCAGTCCCGACTGAGCCATAGCCAGTTTCACGTTCATGGCATCGGCTTTCTTCTCCGGGTCTTTCATAGCGATGTCGGCATACTTGTCGACGGCTGCGATGTCACCTGCCTGGTAAGCGAAGATAGCTGCGTAGTAGGCTATATTGGTGAGGTTGGGGTCATTGCTCTTGTCCTGTTCAGCGAAGAGGGGATCGATGCTGCTGTCCACATATCCGCGCAGGAATTTGTAAGCATTGGCGTTATCCTCCTTTTGCTGATAGTAGATACCGGCATTGATGAGATTTGGTCTGAGTCCATAGAGCTTCTCGGCGTTAGACTTGTGGAAGCGCGGTTTCACCTTACCCTTTTCATTGGGCATCTGGTCATACTTCTCACACTCGTATGCAGCGTCGAAGGCGCGTCCGAGGTTAGTGTAGAGAGCCACCGAGTCGTAAGGCTCCTGTTTGCCAGCCATCTCATTGAGTTGGATGTCGCTGATGATTTTCTCTGCGGGTTTCAGGGCCAGTTCCACCAGTTTATTGTAAGCCTTAGCCTTTTCCTCGCTGTTAGCCAGCGAATTGAGGTTTGCTTTAACCAGATTTTCGGCCTCCTCATAAGTTTTAGCCTTAAGGATCTGTTTCAGGGCGTCGCTGTCGCCTGCAAAAGCCGTTGAAGCAGCTACTGCCATCAAGGCTACGATCATTAATTTCTTCATGTTCAAATATTTAAAAGGTTATTAGGTTTCTTTCGTTCACACTTCTTGTTCTTCGTTGTCAGTAGTGTCGTCGGCATCAGGTTGTTCTACCTCCTCCACAGACTGAGTGTCGCGTCGTATGTCTTCGCTCTTTTTGTTCCACTGGGCCCTGCTTTCCTCCTCGACGGTAGCCTCCAGTTCACTGCTCATGACCTTGCACACCGAAGCGATAGTATCGTTTTTCTTCATGAGGTTGATGAGTCTGACGCCCTGTGTGGCACGTCCCATGACCCTACATTCAGCCACGGCGAGTCGTATGGTGATGCCGCTCTTGTTGATAATCATGAGGTCGTTTTCGTCCGTCACGTTCTTTATGGCCACCAGTCTGCCGGTCTTGTCGGTGATGTTAAGCGTTTTCACGCCCTTTCCGCCGCGGTTAGTCTTCCTG